>CAYQQF010000235.1:0-1850 GCA_964419485.1 uncultured Dethiobacter sp. | reverse complement strand
AGGTTTCAGCACCACCCGGAAACCTGTAGCAGTGCTTCACGAAATAATGAGGCAAAAAAAGAAAAATCTTGGTTACTCTGGACACACCACCACTCATGATCTGCAGCTGTTAATTGCCGGAAAATGTATTAACCGCTGCGATGTTGCTTATGTTGTAGCACTGGAAGCACGGGGCCTTTCCAAAACGATGCGCAAGGCTTTTGAGAACGGTGAAATAGAAGTCACGGAATGGACCAACGGCACCCTGGCCTGGCGTTTTAAGGCGGCGGCAATGGGTGTTTCATTTATCCCCACGCGGAGCATGCTGGGGACAGATACCCTGAAATACAGCGCCGGCTTTGTTATCCCCTGCCCGTACACCGGGAAAAAGTATGTCGCCCTGCCTGCGCTGTATCCCGATGTCGGTATAATCCATGTTCACCGTTCCGATATTTATGGAAACTGCCATATTGACGGTCTCAGCATGTTTGATTATGATCTGGCCAGATCCGCCAAAAAACTCATTATTACAACTGAAGAGATTATACCTACAGATGAAATTCGTGAAAAGCCGGACCGTACCATCATCCCATACTACCTGGTCGATGCTCTGATAAAAGTGCCTTATGGGGCATACCCGACAAATATGCCTTATTTGTACTTCAGCGACGAAGCTTTCTTTAAAAAATTGATCAAAGCCGAGCAAGATGAAAAAGTTTTTCAACAATTTTTAAAGGAAAACATTTACGACTTTAATGACCACTGGGAGTTTCTGGAGAAAAACGGCGGTTTGCAATGCTTAAATGAGCTGAATGAAAAAGAAACCGGGATAAATTTACTTAAGGAGCAACCATAAAATCCATCGGGCTCCCAATACCCAGGAATTATATCAGAAGATTTCAGGATAGTAACCGAACATTTTTCAAGGAGGCACGGGGAAACATGGAATATAATAAAATAGAACTGATGATCTGCCAGGTCGCACGCTGCCTGGAAGACAACAGCACCATAGTCGTCGGCACCGGCATGCCCTGCGCGGCAGCAATGCTCGCTCAGAAAACTTCGGCGCCAAATTTAATACTTATGTTTGAAGCCGGGGGTATAGGCCCGATTCTAACGGAAATGCCTATTTCCGTCGGCAACTCCCGCACTTGTTATAAGGGAGTAATGGCCAGCAGCATGGCGGAAATTATGGAAACCTGCCAGAGAGGACTGGTGGATTATGCCCTTCTCGGTGGAGCACAGATTGATATGTATGGAAATCTTAATACTTCAGTTATAGGAGAGCACGACTATCCTGCAGTCCGCCTTCCCGGCAGCGGAGGAGGAAACGATGTAGCCTCTTGCGGCTGGAGGTTTCTTGTTGTGATGAGACATGAAAAAAAGCGTTTTAAAGAAAAACTTGATTATTTGACAAGCCCCGGATTTTTGACGGGAAGCGGGGCTCGCGAAGCTGCAGGCCTGCCACCGGGCGGAGGGCCGTTTAAGGTTGTTACCAATCTGGCCGTGATGGGCTTTGATGAAGACACAAAAAGAATGTGCGTCGAGTCAATCCATCCAGGCGTTACCAAAGAAGAAATAATAGCCGAAACAGGCTTCGAACTGCTCTGGTCCTCTGAAATAACGGAAAGCAAGCCTCCAACACAGGAAGAGCTCTTTTTGCTCCGCAATGAAATAGACCCCTACCGTTATGTAATTGAACGTGATTTTTAAGAGATAAAGCCGCTCTTCCAATAAAATTCGGCAGTATAGAATACATAAAATTAAAGCACACTTGCATTTATCTTTAGTCCTGCTCGCGGCAGGACTTTTTTATTTTGCAAAAAAGTTGCATTGACAACTATTTTTTTTGTGTTAAACTGGTATCTAAA
>CAYQQF010000234.1:0-1933 GCA_964419485.1 uncultured Dethiobacter sp. | reverse complement strand
TCATATTCCAAGCATGTTGATTAGTCTATTATACAAACTTTTAATCTCAGTATCCAACCTGACTACACACCCCGCAAAAATCAAAAAAACATCTAAATCAACCACTCACGAACACCTGAGATCTAACCTGACTTCTCGTCAAGCACCGACATCTAAATCGCTCTGTCACGTTCAAAATCATACCTTTGGACTTGTTTCCACGAAGAGAAAAATTCACATTTTCCGTTCTCTGATTTTAAACTCAAAACCACACGAATGGCTTATATACTGGGCTTTACAAACCCCTATTCTTTCGCCCTCGTTATCAATACTATCGTCTCCACATGACTCGTATGCGGAAACATGTCGACGGGCTGAGCTTCTAATGGTATGTACCCTTTTTGATGAAGTATTTTCAAATCCCGGGCTAGTGTGGCGGGGTTGCAGGAAACATAGACGATTCTTTGCGGCTGCATCTTTGCCATTGTATCTAGTAATGCAGCATCGCACCCTTTGCGGGGAGGATCGACTACAACTACATCTGCCTTGTCGCCTTCTTTAAATATTTTGGGAACAATCTTCTCTGCCAGCCCTGCATGAAATTCTGCATTTTTAATCCCATTCAGTGCTGCGTTTTCTCTGGCGTCTTTAATAGCTGCCTCAACTGATTCAACGCCAATAACTCTGCATGCCCCGCGGGCTAAAAAAAGTGAGATGGTCCCGCTGCCGCAGTAGAGGTCAAGAACGGTCTCGCTGCCGGTCAAGGCAGCATACTCCACGGCTTTCCGGTATAACACTTCTGTTTGCAGGGGATTGACCTGAAAGAAAGAGCGGGGGGATATTTTAAACTGAAGGCCGTCAAGCGTCTCCATCAGCCAGGGTTGTCCCCATAAGATGATTTCCTCAGGGCCAAGGATGGTGTTGCCTTTGCGTGTATTTATGTTCTGGACAATTCCGGTAATATTGGGAACTGCCCGGCGCAGGCCGGCAACAAATTGCTCCTTGCGAGGGAAGGTGCGACCGTTGGTTATGATGACAGCCAGGATGTTACCGGTGGAGAAAGATGTGCGGGCCAGGATATGCCGCACCAGACCGGTGTGTGTGTTTTCCCGGTAGGCAGGTATCTTTAGTTCTCCAAGGATGCGGCGAACGGCATGGACAACCTGATCATTGGCCGGATGCTGAAGGTGGCAGCGCTTAAGATCAACAATGTTATGGCTGCGTTTTTCATAGAACCCGGCAAGAATTTCACCATTTTGAACAGCGACCGGAACCTGGGCTTTGTTGCGGTAGTGCCAGGGCTCCTCCATGCCGATGGTTGGCCGCACGGGTATCTGGAGGCCGCCAATCCGCAAAAGGGCATCTTCCACGGTTTTTTGTTTTAAACGCAGCTGTTCACCATAAGCAAGGTGTAAAAGCTGACAGCCGCCGCATGCTGTGTACTGGTCACAAATAGGCTCAAGACGTTCAGGGGATGTCTGGGTGACAGATTCTATCAGCGCCCGGCAATAGTTCTTCTGCAGGGAGATAACTTTGGCCTGCACTAATTCCCCCGGCAGCGCACCCGGTACGAAGACGGCATAACCGCTTATGCGCCCGACACCCTCCCCGTCGTGGTTGAGACTATCGATCCGTAGTTGAATGATTTCACCTGTTGCAACAGGCGGTTTTTCCTTTTTACCCACAGTTACCCTCTTATGTCATTATTTCTTTTTAGTATACACAACTGAGGAGAAAAGAAAAAGCGCCGGCTTTTCCCTGTTTCGTTCTTCCATAGATTATATCCGCGACGGAAGATACGGACGCGCCAATACCAGTAGGCACCGCAGGAGAAAGGCCGAATCTGGAGCGGCCCTTATCCCGCTGGGTATGCTGAACAGTTTTAAAAAGAGAAGGAGATCCTCCCGTTTAAAAATTACTTTATCGTCTTTCTTGTGGTCCAAACTGGGACACT
>CAYQQF010000233.1:0-1938 GCA_964419485.1 uncultured Dethiobacter sp. | reverse complement strand
GCAGGAACGGGAATGTCACGCTACCGTAATATTCGGGTTATTCAGCCGGATACCGAACAGGAAGTGAAACCGCATTCTTATGAGCCGGCTTCGCCGGTAAATATTGCCGGCGAAGAGGACGGTGCTGAGACGGTACAGGAAAAGGAAAATGTTGAAGAACTTCCTCCTGCCGGTGAGCGGGAAAGGGATCAAGAGCCTGCACCGGTTATGAAACAGCCGGAAACAGAAGAAGAGGCCGCCGGTTTGGCTGATAGCGAAACATTAATAACTGCTGTTAAAGAAAATTCTTCGGGTGATTTCTTTGACAGCTCAGGTGAAAACAAACAGTAAAACTGAAAAGGGTGCAGCGCGGATGCATTAGGCTTAGTATAATTAAAAATACTCCGGTCTGCTCCCTTTTTTAATTGACATTTTTTTTCTGCGGTGATAGAATATAAAAGTGCGCTTGTTTTAAGACAAACCAGCGATGAATAAGCAAGAAGGAGCAGGTGAATCTTTACAGTGGCACCGGAAGAGCTTAAGAGAGCGGAAAAAGTAGTTGCAGGGATGCGCCAGACCATGAAGGCTATTGAAAGCAATACAGCCCGGGCTGTCTTTATTGCCAGGGATGCTGAAGAAAAGGTCACTTCTCCTGCAGTAAGTTATTGTATGGAAAAAGAGATTCCTGTTTTTTATGTTGATACGATGGCAGAACTCGGGAAAGCCTGTAATATTAAGGTGGGAGCCGCCATGGCGGCTATCCTGATCTAAAACATGCAGGACTTCTTGTAAATAATGGGAAAGTGCTTGAAGCATATTTTGAATACCTGACTAGTTAGCAGAAGGGAGGTGCAATGGTGCCCACACTGAGTCAGCTTGTAAGAAAAAACAGAAGCAAGGTGGTTAAAAAATCTAATTCCCCGGCTCTGGAAGGATCTCCCCAAAAAAGAGGCGTCTGCACCAGGGTTTCCACTACTACTCCCAAAAAACCTAATTCAGCCTTGCGGAAGATAGCACGGGTACGTTTAACCAATGGGACCGAAGTTACCGCATATATTCCGGGTATCGGTCATAATCTCCAGGAACACTCCGTGGTATTGGTCAGAGGAGGACGTGTCAAGGATCTGCCCGGCGTAAGATATCATCTTATCAGGGGAGCTCTTGATGCTGCGGGGGTAGAAAAGAGAAAACGAGGTCGTTCCAAATACGGGACGAAGAGGCCGAAGGCGTAATAAAAAGGGCCTTATACATTTTAAGATTTAAGCGATGGGAAGATGTCGGAACAGTCCCGGCGGCTTAGCTTTGTAAGTGAAAGGAGGGATATGCTTGCCGAGAAAAGGTTTTGTTTCCAAAAGAGAAGTTTTACCGGACCCACTTTATAACAGTGTCCTTGTCTCCCGCTTTGCCAATAAATTAATGTATGATGGGAATAAAGGTGTTGCCCGGTCAATTCTTTATGATGCTTTTGATATTCTTAAAGAAAAATCAGGCAAAGATCCTCTGGAAGTGTTTGAAACAGCGATTCGCAATGTTTCTCCCGTTTTGGAAGTCAAGCCGCGCCGGGTAGGCGGAGCTACGTATCAGGTCCCTATAGAAGTCAGCAGCCAGCGTAAACTAATCCTGGCCATCCGCTGGACAGTGAATAATGCCCGGAAACGTGGAGAAAAAACCATGGCCCAAAGACTGG
Source organism: uncultured Dethiobacter sp. (assembly GCA_964419485.1). GTDB lineage: Bacteria > Bacillota > Dethiobacteria > DTU022 > UBA8154 > DUNV01. Next base: position 272 of record CAYQQF010000233.1, on the reverse strand, counting down.
CCGGCGAGTTGCTGGACGCAGCAAATAATACCGGATCAACAATTAAGAAAAAAGAAGATACACATAAAATGGCCGAATCCAACAGGGCTTTTGCACATTATCGCTGGTAGTCCTTTTAGCCTGATTCGACGAGCACCTGAACAAAGGAGGGTCGCCTCATGGATTTAACTAAAGTAAGAAATATTGGAATTATCGCCCATATCGACGGTGGTAAGACTACAACTACCGAACGAATGCTTTTCTATACCGGAAAAGTTCATAAGCTGGGTGAG
>CAYQQF010000232.1:0-2036 GCA_964419485.1 uncultured Dethiobacter sp. | reverse complement strand
CGGTCTGCAGTTAAATGATTGGAAAGAAATATCAGATCCTTTTAATATTTTTATAAGAATAGAATAAGTGCGAATACTAAATTTGAATATTCGATCGGAGCACTCTATATGCCGAAACAGTTTTGTTTGGTGTCTTTGGGATGTGCCAAAAATTTTGTTGATTCCGAAGAAATTGCCGGCATTCTCATCAAGGAGGGATATGTTCTTAATCCTAACCCTGAAGAAGCACAGGTTGCCATTGTAAATACCTGCGCCTTTTTGCACGAGGCCCGTCTGGAAGCGCTGGAAACTATCAAAAGAATGGCCGAAATAAAAAAAAATCCCGGAACAAGGCTTAAAACCGTTGTGCTGACCGGGTGCTTAACAGGATATTATAAAGAATCAGTCATAAAGAAGATGATTCCCGAAATTGATCTGGTTGTGCCGTTTAACAAGGCATTTTTAATCCCCCTTTTTTTACAAAAGGGAAAAATACTTCCGCATAAGATCCGGAAACGAACCGGGCTTAAAAACAACCGTTTTATTACGGGCTCTCCGCATTCGGTTTACGTTAAAATTGCCGAGGGATGCGATAACAGGTGTTCATATTGTTTAATACCCTTTCTGCGGGGGAAACTGCGCAGCAAACCCGTTGACGATATTGTCTCCGAAGTAAAAGCTTATCAAAAACTGGGTGCGAAAGAGATTAATATTATCGCCCAGGATACCACTGCTTATGGTAAGGATCGTTACGGGAAGTACATGCTGGTTCCTCTGCTGCAAGAAATCAGCCGTATAAAAGGTTTAAAATGGATTCGCTTATTGTATGCGCAGCCGGCCCGTATTACGGATGAGCTAATTGAGCTTATCGCTCAGGAAGAAAAAATCTGTAAATACCTGGATATCCCCATACAGCATATTGATGGAAAAATATTACGCATGATGGGAAGAACGACTGCTCCGGAGAAGATCATAACACTGTATCATACGATCAGGGAGCGGATACCTGCTTCTGTTCTCAGAACCACCGTTATGGTTGGCTATCCGGGGGAAGGGGAAAGGGAGTTCAATAATCTCCTTGCTTTCCTGGAGCGGCATCCTTTTGAAAGGGTGGGAGCTTTTCAGTTTTCACCGGAGAGAAGAACCGGAGCTTATTACCAGGGCCCCAGAGTCAAGACGCAGGTGGCCCTTAGAAGATGGCAGGAAATTATGGTAAAACAGAAGCGCAGATCGCGGATTTTTAACCGTAAATTGCTGGGGGAAACCCTGGAAGTCCTTGTTGATTCTTATGACCGGGAGAAAAAAATGCTTTGTGCAAGGTTTGCGGGGCAGGCTCCCGAAGTCGACGGAAAAGTGTACCTTCCTGAATTGGCAGGAAGGCCGGGGGAGTTCATTCGCGTTAAGATTACAGGGTGCGGAGCCTATGACTTGCTGGGAGAACCGCTTTTCTAAACCAATCTGCGCCACTATAATATTTCCTCTACTGGAAGCCCCTTTTTTCAACAAAAACGCCATGGTATTTTTATGCCATGGTTTTTTATTGCTTTTACCGGAGGGTATTGTTATAATGGATTATGTTAATACATTATGTAAACTATAGGGATGGTTTCAATGAAAAATTCTACATTTCGCTGGCCTGTTATGATTCTGGTTATGCTGCTGACTTTTGCGGCGATATATGCCTTAAACCAGTGGCACCAGCAGAGAGTAGTAAAAGAGCCTCTCATGGAGAAACTCGAACAACTCGAATCTGTGCAAAGCGTGGAAGTAAGTGCGATAGGCAGTGATAAAAAAGTTAGTTATATAATTAAACTGTCGAAGGTCGACAACCTGCCTGAAACGTACAGGGAAATGGAAGAACTTGTGCTTTCTACCTATAAAAAGGATGAATATCTGTTACTGGTGGAGGACAATAGAAATTCTTATCTGGAATCGATTTATGAAAGGGTACAGTTTGCTTTAATGGAAGGCGAGAGGACAGGGAATTATACGGAGATGAATGAGGAAGTATCCCGCTTGATAGAAAAGGAAGAGGATGAATTGGTCTATCATCTCTG
>CAYQQF010000231.1:0-2177 GCA_964419485.1 uncultured Dethiobacter sp. | reverse complement strand
CCGGGAATACCAAGCGAGCGCGGGGTTGTCCCTGTGGCTACAACCAGAGTTTGTCCAGAAAAAATTCCCGAAGAAGTGACAACCTTCTTCATTTCACCCTCAGGTAGTACCGTTTCCACAAAAGTCGAAACCATCTTCGCCCCAAAGCGAGAAGCTTGTTTTTCAAGGAGCATACCAAACTCAAATCCACTGACGCCTTCAGGAAAACCAGGATAATTATCCAGCCTATCGGAGAGTGTAATCTCTCCTCCGGCCATTCTGGGTTCAATAACCAGTGTGCTCATTTGAGCCCTTCCGCCGTAAATCGCCGCCGAAAGCCCTGCCGGACCGGCCCCCAAAACGATCATATTATATACTGTTTCCTCTATACTGCCCCGAGAATCCATTCTTTTCGCTCCTTTTTATCCTTATGCTCTAAATCTTACCAGATTAAGATAAAGAAAGCAAATACAAGAGATAATGGCTGGAAATATGTAATATTTCCAATGCAATATGATAACATTATAAATAATGCAGGAAAAAAATATCAGGTTGTAGAATTTTTAGGGAAACATCGTAATATATCTTTTCAAAGGACATAACTTAGTAATAAAAATTATTACTCATAAGAGAAGCGAGGAGAAAGTAATGTTTCTAGAAAAAAACGGGAAACAACCATGGAAAATAGCTTATGAAACATGGCTTAACAACAAAGCTCTGGATGAAAAAAGCAGAAAAGAACTTCTTTTGCTGCAAGGAAAAACCGGCGAAATTCAAGACAGGTTTGCAAGGGAACTGGAATTTGGCACCGGCGGCCTCCGGGGTGTTGTCTGTGCAGGCACGAACAGAATGAACAAATATGTTATCCGTCGGACGACCCAGGGTCTGGCCAATTATTTACATGAACAGTACCCGCATAAAGAAATAAAAATTGCCATTGCTTATGACTCCCGCTATTATTCCCGCGAATTTGCCGAGGAAACGGCGCGGGTTGCCGCAGGAAACGGCATTAAAGCCCTTCTTTTTAAAGAGATGCGCCCAACGCCCCAGCTTTCCTTTGCTGTCAGAGAACTGGGATGCCAGGCGGGGGTTGTCATTACAGCCAGCCACAATCCTCCCGAATATAACGGTTATAAAGTTTATGGAGAGGACGGAGGTCAGGCGGTTACTGATCTGGCCGCAATATTGTCGGCGAAAATTAAACAAGTGGACTGTTTTCAGGATGTTCGCCTTATCTCCAAAGATGAAGCTCTGAAAAGAGACCTGTGGGAATTTATTGGAGAAGATTTTGACAGTATATACCTGGAAAAGATCAAAACCCTTGTTCTTAATCCGGCGGATAAAGATTTAAAAGTTGTTTACACACCTCTCCACGGGACCGGCATTTTCCTTATCCCGCGCCTGCTGAATGAACTGGGGTACCGTAATGTGTTTGTTGTAGAAAAACAGGCTGTTATGGACCCTGCCTTTTCTACCGTAGATTATCCCAATCCCGAAGAAAAAACATCTTTCAGCCTGGCGCTCCAATTGGCGAAAGCACATGATGCCGACATCATCCTGGCAACCGATCCGGATGCTGACCGGGTTGGTTGCGCCGTTAAAACCCCCGGCCAGGAATATACCCTTCTCAGCGGCAACCAGGTGGGAGCCCTGCTGCTGGAGTATCTGCTGAGCCAGCTGGCAAAAAATAACCGGATTCCCCCTACCAGCGTCATGGTTAAAACTATTGTTACAGGAAATCTGGGGAAAAAAATTGCTGCTTCATACGGAGTAGAAACGGTGGAAACGCTGACGGGATTTAAGTATATAGCCGAAAAAATGAAAGAATTTGAATCATCCCAAAGTCACCGGTTTATTTTTGGATATGAAGAAAGCTGCGGGTACCTGGCCGGAACATTTGTGAGAGATAAAGATTCGGTCATCGCCTCAGCATTGCTCACCGAAATGACCGCATATTATAAGAAAAAAGGTAAAAGCGTCCTTGATGTCATGGAAGAGCTTTACGAAAAATACGGATATTACCTGGAAGATTTAGAGTCTGTCCAGTTGAAAAATACCGGTCTGGCGGCAGAAATCCTCCGCACTTTCCGGGATGAACCCCCGGAGAAGATCGGAGGACTGAAGGTTGAAGAAATACGAGATTACAGTCGGGGAAAATTTGTAAATCTGCTGAACGGAGAAGAAGGAGAACTCCGGCT
>CAYQQF010000230.1:0-2257 GCA_964419485.1 uncultured Dethiobacter sp. | reverse complement strand
AAAATATTTATTATATAGAATACACTAAAAATTTCAAAAATAATGTCGCAATTAGTCCCTTTTGCTTTTCTATTAAAAATAAAATATCTAGTTATGATCTTCAAAAGTAAAAATGGCATTCATTTTTAGATGAGTGCCATTATCAAAGATATCTTCCTGTAAGATTCTCTTACTTATTCATCCGGCGGATGATATATAAATGATCCGGGCAGCCGGCCTGACTCCAGAATCTGCAGTTCCAGCTTCAGTTTGTTTAGTTTATTATAGGCCGGGACTACAGCTTTACGGTGGTCTTCCTGACGTAAATAAGTCACGGAATCCAGGGCAGCCAAACGGGCCTCCTGTTCCCTGATCATACGCAGGACTTTCTCTTTACGCCGGGTGATCCGTTGTTGAAACTTGCGATCGTTGGGAGTCTTCATCTTCACCTTTCACTGTATGTTCCTTATATTTTTACAGCCGATTATTGTTACGGTCTGCTTTAGGAAACGCAGCCAATTTGTTACTGGTAAGAATTCTACATTATTCACCAGTTTCCTTTAACACCAGGATAGTTTTCTTGGAGCTGACAGCCTATTTAATATAAAATAGGAATTAAATGCTTTTTCTTTCGAAAAACTTGCTTAACAGATTTTTGATGAATTGTGGGTCTTAGATATGCTTATCTTCTTCAGCTATTTGTACTTTCAATACCGTTTTTCAGTAAACCTGGCTTTGCAGCAGCTCCTGGACAAATATTTTGACCTTTTCCTGGAATGTTTCGGTTGCCAGATCCGTTTTAGTTATCTCCAGCAATGCTTCTGCCTTGCATCCCGCAAGTATCTCCATCTCCCGCAGGACTTTGGCATTTCCGTTGGAGTCACTGGTGTAAAAGTAAGCGGCAGCTTTAAAACTTTTTTTATATTGTTCAAGGTAGGTCCTTACCGGAGAAGCAATAGTGCCGGCCCATACGGGAGTTCCAATGATTACCAGGTCGTATTCGTCCGGGTTATACTTTGCTTTCTTTATTTCTGGCTGTTTTTTTAGAGCGCTTTCCATACAGGATATTAAAAAGCCAGATATGCCGTTTCTGTTTTTGGTATCCCGGATATCTTCTACATTCGAGTCCATTTCTTTATTAATCGCCTGCGCGATCTTGGCGGTATTACCCGTCCTGGAGTAATAAACGATAAGTGCTTTCATTGTCGTCCTCCTTCTTAGTATCAGAAAATGTCTCCTTCCAACTCAGACCACTGGACAACGGACTTTGTGGCCATCTCCTGCGGAAAATGTGCTTTAAAGATGCTGTAATATAGATATTCTTCCTTTGTACGTAATAATACATTACTATGCTCTTCTTTTGCTCTCTTGAATTCTTCATCTGTGATGCGGGAGTCGCTTATTTGTTCCATAATTGTATGGCAGCCTGTACCGTGGCTGAATTGGGCCTTGCGGCGCCAAATAATTTCTTCTGGAAGATCGTTCTCAAATGCCAATCGCAGGATCCATTTTTCCGTCTGGTCCTGCCCATAAATTTTCCAGTTCAGGGGGACGGCTGCGGCGAATTCAACTACATCCTCACACATAAAAGGTATATGGGGCTCCAGGGAATGGGCATTATTCATGCGATCTACCCTTTGAAAACCCATGGCATGCCCAATTGATAGTATCTTTTGAAATTCCTTTTTCATTCTTTCCGGTGAGGCCATGTTTTTTACATAGTGATAACCCCCAAACAGTTCATCCGCGCCTTCACCGCATAAAACGGAGCGGCAGCCCGCCTCCGCTGCAAGTTTTGAGGCAAAATAGTTTGCAATGGCACTTTGCACCAGCGGGGCATCAAACGACTCCAGGTAGTAAATTACTTCTGATAAAACCTGCATGATTTCATCTTTTGTGTAAATATGCTCCTGATGTATTGCTCCAAGATGCCGGGCCACCAGTGATGCAGCCTCCAGATCGGGCGATCCGGCCAGCCCAACGGCAAAGGTCTTCAGCTTTTCACTATTTTCCCGGGCTGCCGAAGCTATGATGCTGCTGTCCAGGCCGCCGCTCAGTAAAATGCCCGGGTGCTCTTCCGGCAGGTAATGTTTTTCCACCGCACCTGTTAGAAGTTGCTTTAACTGCAGGGCGGCTTGCTGCGGACCATCAAGGAGTATTTCTGCCTGAGAGGACTCTCCGTTAAAGGGCTGAAAACCATCCTTTGGCGTGTAGCAGTGACCCGGGGGGAAATGATGAATATCTATGGTAACCTCTGCCAGTGCCTTTATTTCTGATG
>CAYQQF010000229.1:0-2319 GCA_964419485.1 uncultured Dethiobacter sp. | reverse complement strand
CAAAGTTTACAGGGCGGAGCTTAAGCTGGGAATTACTACCGATACGCAGGATCTGTCCGGGAAAATTACCGGGAAAAAAGAAGTGCCGGCTTTTACAGTTCAGGATATTGAAAATGTTTTTAAATTGTTTAAAGGAGAAATACAGCAGATTCCTCCCATGTATTCGGCCGTAAAGCAGAAAGGAAAGAAACTTTATCAGTACGCACGTGAAGGGAAAACGGTTGACCGTGTTCCCAGAAAAGTCTTTATCCACTCCATAAAAATGATAGAATTTTACCCTCCTTCCAGGATTCTTTTTGAAGTAAAATGTTCAAAAGGGACATATATCCGCACTCTCTGCGCACAGATAGGAGATTTCCTGGAGTGCGGAGGGCATATGTCTTTTTTATTAAGAAAGCAGGTTGGTATTTTTTCTCTTCAGGAGGCACATACAATGGAACAACTGGGAGATTCAGCCGGCCATAATAAAATTAAAGAATTTCTTCTTCCGCTTGATTATCTTTTTCAGGAAAGCGAAAAGCTGTTTTTGCACGAAACAGAAGTTAACGATTTACGTCAGGGCCGCTTCCTTACTTATGCAAGACTATTGGAGAAATATGGCGAAGTTCTTCCTGAACCCGTTGACGAAACAGTACTGCCGGTATATACTGAAAAAAGTGTTTTTACATTACTGGCACGCTGGGAGAAAGGCGAAGGAAGCATGTTTTATCTCAAGCCGGAAAAAGTTTTAAAGTCTTCCTAATTGTTGGTGACATTATGGAAACAATACATGGAGCAGAAAATTTTAATAGAACAGAATGTCCCGGATTGGTCATTGCCCTCGGTAATTTTGACGGTTTGCATCTTGCCCACAAAAAGGTTATCGGCAGGGCTATTAACATTGCCGGGAAAAACTTGAAGTCTGCCGTCCTTCTCCTGGACCCCCATCCCGTCAAAGTTCTCTTTCCCCAGTCCAACCTTTTGCTTATCTCCACGATGGCGGAAAGAGCGAAAATCCTCGAAAAATGGGGAATGGATTATTTGATTATTGAAGATTTTACACCGCAATTTTCCAGTCTTTCTCCTTATAACTTTATCAAGGATTATCTGGTTGGATATTTGAATGTTTCAAAGATCGTCGTAGGTTATGATTATTCCTTCGGAGCGCGGGGGAAAGGAACTCCGGAAGAGCTGCTGAGGTGGAGCGAAAAATTTGGATACCATGTGGAGATTATGCCGCCGGTTATGATAGGGGATGAGGTTGTCAGCAGTTCATTAATCAGAGAACTGCTCGGCAAAGGCGATGTGTCCGGAGCTTCTTTCTATCTGGGGGATTATTTTAGCAGAACAGGCAGAGTTATTCATGGGGAAGGCCGCGGGAAGCATCTGGGTTATCCCACTGCCAATCTAGATATACCCCCCGGGCTGCTTATACCTGAAAACGGCGTTTATCTGACTCTGGCAGTATGCAGAGGAGAAACTTTTTTTTCATTAACCAACATCGGGAAAAAACCGACATTTACTCAAAACGAAAAAGTAGTTGTCGAGGTTTACATTCTGGATTTTAATGGAGATCTATATGGTGAAGAATTAACAATAAAGTTTTTGAACAGAATTAGAAGAGAAAGATATTTTTCTGAAGCCGCTTTATTGCAAAGACAAATAGAGTCCGATGAAAAACAGGCCAGGAAACTTATCGCCACAGAATACAAAAAGTTATTGTAACTGACAAGGATTTTCCCCGGAGCCGTAATGAAAAATGGTTTTCTTCCTATCCAGGACGTTGCCGAAGTATTGTTTACAAAGCGCAGGGGATATGATAGAATTTGCTTGACCCGACAGGAAATCATGGTGTATTGAGGGAGGTGAGCCAGTTGGTATTATCGAATCAGGCAAAAAACGATATTATTACAGAACACAGGACCCACAACAATGATACAGGTTCTCCAGAAGTACAAATTGCTATGCTGACAAAACGGATTAACCAGTTAACAGAGCATTTGAAGGAGCACAAAAAGGATTTTCATTCCCGGCGGGGGCTGTTAAAAATGGTCGGTAAGAGAAGGGGATTGTTAAATTACTTACGGAACAAAAGCCCGGAAAGATATAGAAGCATTATTGCAAAATTAGGCTTGAGAAAATAGGCCGGGGGTTAACTCCGTTTTTTTAAAAGGAGGTTTGTTATTTGGAGATATTTCAGGTCGAAGTAGCCGGCAGGTTACTTACTTTAGAAACTGGGAAAGTAGCCAAGCAAGCAAGCGGTTCCGTTATGGTTCGCTATGGTGATACAACACTTTTGGTAACGGCAACCGTTGCTGATGAGCCCCGGGAAGGGGCAGA
>CAYQQF010000228.1:0-2322 GCA_964419485.1 uncultured Dethiobacter sp. | reverse complement strand
AAGATCACAGCGTCCGCCGAGTCTTTGTGCCTCCCGCAGGGCTTCTTCCGGCAGTGATTGGCCGAAGGAAACCGTGGCGGGTTTTAAAAGCCCACCGCAGTGACGACAGTTATGAACTTCTTTCCCTTCCTCGAGAAGTTGGAATATGTCTTTCCAGGAATAAAGATCATTACAGGAGAGACAGCGTACTTCCCACATGTTTCCATGAAGCTCAAAAACCTTCTCCGGGCTGTTTCCCGCTTTCTGGTGCAGCCCGTCAATGTTCTGGGTAACAACAGCCGATAACTTACCTAAAGTTTCCAATTTTGCCACGGCATAATGAGCGCGGTTGGGCTCAACATCCCGGGATACCTTCCAGTTTTCCCGGTAAAATTCCCAGTATGTACGCCGGCTGTCTGGATTGGAAACAAATCTTGGATAGGAAAGTTCATCCGGATCAAAACGATCCCAGATTCCACCCGGGCTGCGAAAATCTGCAAGACCGGATTCCGTGCTGATTCCCGCACCTGTAAAAATGACCGTCTCCCGGCTTTCGGACAACCAGCACGCCAGATCGGCAATTTTGTCTTTACCGCTATTATCTCTTTCTTTCATCTGTACCCTCCTTTTCTGGTATTTTAATAATCAGAGCAGTTATTTAATGAGTTTCATCATTCTCCTGGTTATCGCTCAGCAAAAGATCTTCGTAGTCATAGGTAAATTCTACCAACTTTACCGCCATAAAAATAGAAACGCCGCACCGAAGTGCAAAAGCAATAGCATCGCTGGGTCTGGAATCAATGACAAGAAACTTACCGTCATGTTGAAGGTAAAGCTCGGAAAAAAAGGTATTATCTCTGATATCGGTAATTACAACCTTATTTAATACTCCACCCAGATTATCGCATAAATTTTTTAGCAGGTCATGTGTTAAAGGACGCGGCGGTTCAACGCCCTGTAAAACAAGAGCAATAGCCTGCGCTTCAAAAGGTCCGATCGAAATTGGCAGGACCTTTTTTTCTTCAAAATCTGTCAATAAGACAATAAAGCCACCACTCTGGTCGATTGTTACTGTATTAACTTTCATCTCCAACAGCATAAACATCCCCTTCCCGGACAAATAGTTTAACTGAGGAGCCGGAAAATAAAAATATTTTTCTTTTTATATATCTTACCATAAAAACTAGGGAATAGAAGTTTTATTTACGCAAAAAATAAGGAAATGAAAGGAGGGATTAAATTGGCTAAAAAATATAATAAGAGCAGGGAGCAGAAACCTAACTACAGCAAGAGAGAAAAACGTCTGGATAATATCCGGGTAGAAGCAGGAAAAGATTTTGCTCTGGAAGATAAACTACGGGAACAAAGAACTAGTGTCTGCGATGAGAATAGCACCTCGTCTGGCAGAAACCTGAAAAAGTAACAAAGCTAAAACTATCTCCTCTTTCAAATCAGTATCAGTATATTTCCTAAAATGAGGCCTTTGCAGCCGCCCGTCTTCTTAACCGGCAGGTGAATGCGCTTTCCAGAAATACATCTCACCAGGAAAGCGCTTCACTACGGTTCATCCTGAACTGGCCGCATACATAAACTAAAATAAAGGAGTGTTTTTTATGGATGACAAGCAGGAAACGAAGGCCGTCAGCTATGCGGCCATCCGCTACGGTTCCTGGCTGCTGGGATTGATTATTGTCCTTTACTTTATCAGCCGCCACCTTTTCCCCTTTATCCGTTCTTTATTTTAATCCAACATCTACCATCGCCTTGAATTATTACTAAAATTATTAAAATTAGTTAACATAATATTTGTGGTTCTTAATAAATAGAACTGGGCATGAATTACCAAAGTTGCCAGGTTCTTTTTTTTCTTTATAATTAATCATAAGTTAACATAATAAATCGAAGGAGGTACATATGAAAAGAAAATATCAAATTCATCAAAGCATCAAAAAAACACTGGCTGCTATTTTATTACTGGTTATAATTGCTTTTCCGCTGGGAGGGAACATCGCTGAAGGTGCCGCTGACGTACATACTATTCAGAAGGGAGATACTCTCTGGCTGTTATCCCTCCGCTACAATTTAAGTCTCCAGGATCTCTTCGAGGCCAATCCGGGAATTAATCCCTATAATTTGCTCCCCGGACAGAAGATTTTGCTTCCCGCTCAGGATACCTCACCATCCGCCCAAAGCAGCAATCTGGCTTCCCGGGAAGGAAGAACAACTTCATCGCGGAGCCTTTCCTCCCAGGAAATTGATTTGCTGGCCAGATTGGTCCATTCCGAATCTGCAGGCGAACCTTACATGGGACAAGTTGCCGTAGCAGCAACGGTTTTAAACAGT
>CAYQQF010000227.1:0-2476 GCA_964419485.1 uncultured Dethiobacter sp. | reverse complement strand
CAGACAGTAACCACCGTTATAGGAAACCATATCTTTTTCCGCTAGGACAAGATCTTTCAAGAAAGGGGAGGCAAAAGATAACAGCAACAGTCCTTCCCTTTCTTTTTCGCTCTTTTTAATCTTCAATAAGGATAACGGGAAAATTCCACTTATCCAGATCAAAAGCTTTATAGCCCGGACGCCCGGGCTCGGACCAGCTGAGGCGTGAACCGTCATATCCCCCAACCCAGGCCACTACCAGAGTTTTCTCCCGGCTTAGTTTGGTCAGTACCGTTAGCGGGTCCAAATCCAGTTCCGGCAAAAAAAGAATTTCAATATTATCCATAATCACAACAGCTTCTTCCCTTGAATCAAAAATTTCCTGCAGCATAGCCGGAGCCAGGGCAACGCGCTTTTCACGGGCAAAAGGCAGTAATTTTTTGGTAAGTTCTTTGCTCAAGTCAAGATAATTATTATTGGAAAGCCGGCGCAAAATACGGCTTTTCCCGCTGCCGGGCCGTCCAACAAGAATGACAAGCTTTTCTTCTTGCAGGGAAACTTCGGAGATCTGCTGTTTCAATGCGTCCAGGGGCATATAGAAAACCTCCTAACTTTTTATACAGCTGGAAAATAATATCCTGATATTTCCATATTATTTGCTCTTTTTGTTTCTTACAGGTATTTATTCGCTAAGCATATTCTATTTCCTCTTCTCCTCCAAACTCTGGGAAGAAATGTCCGAACTGTTGATCAAAATATTTTCATCAGGCTCTCGAAAGCCACGGCTGTCTTTTTATAGGTAAAATTTACAATTTCCATGATAGTTGGCAAAGGAAAATCCAGCACCACCAGGGAAGCGTAAACAAAAGCAGAAATCCAGACCAGTCCAAAACCCAGAAGCTCCCTCCACTGTTTCCTGCGCAGCAGCGGCGGCACCTGAAAAAAAGCGATAGATACCATAATAATTACCAGCCAAATCATAAAAGCTCTTCCTTTGTTCTTTTTTGCTTAATTGATCTTAAAACTATCCAGGACAAGACCGTGACGCCTGATAATAGTTTGCACCTCAATATCCACTGCAACTGCGGGGAAGATTTCACCCCAACTGTCCCCCATTTCCTTCCACTTACCGGGACATCTGCGGTAGATGATGTTTCCCAGCCCAAAGACATCCGCACCCGCTTCCCGAGCCTTATCGAGGCTCATCTCCATCTGGTTGCGGATCGCCGTGGCCAGCCGCCGGTTGAGGGCGGCCACATACTCCTCATCCCACCGGCCCGGATTCTGGCAGTTGAAATCCTGGATAAGCCCCTCAGCCTGCACGGAAGCTTTAAAACGACATTCCCCGTCATTAAAGAGAGGCTCCAGTTTTGTGGCGGCCTCATAGATCTCAATAGATAAAAAGTCTTCCCCGCCACCGGGACATTCGATCACATATGTAGCCCGGTCCAAATTTCCCGTCAGCCAGAGGTACCCCGCGGTCTCCCGATCGTTAAAAAAGCCCTGCAGCTTATCGCCCCTGAAAAGGGCGCTCCCGGAAATTTTGGCCGGGTTGGGAGTCCCTGGTTGAATGGATCCTTCCTCGCCTTCTCCATCTCCCTGCACAAATCTCACCCAGGGCAGAACAAGCTCTCTCCCCGGCAAAGAAAGCCTTTGGAATAGCTCCAGCAGGGAATCGGTTTCCGGGAGCTTAGCGCTCTCCATACTGATGCTGCGGACCTGTTTGATCAGCGCTTCACCGGGATTTTTCTCCAGGGGATACATGGACTCCATAAATTTTTTTAAATCCCCCTGCACCAGGAGGGGGAGGGAGATAAGGCGGGATTGACGCTCCCGGTCGAAAAAATCCAGAACCTGACCGATGCCCCTCTCCCGGGCCAGTTCTTCGGAAAAGAGGATTACATCCACGTGGCTCCAGCGCAGCTCCCGGGTACTGACCAGTTCCACGTTTTTGGCAGCCTGAAAGACCGTACGCCCCGTAGCCTCCAAAACCAAAAAGGGAGGGCTCCCCCCGCCGCCTCCCCCACCGTCTTCCTGACCGCCTCCCACTCCCGAAGGATTTGCTATGGAAGCATACAGCTTGACATAACCCTTCTCCGCATCAAGATCAAACCCCGCCACACTAACGATCCCCAGCAGGTCCGGTTCCCTCCGATCTTGACATCCTGTACAGAAAATAAGGGCTAAGGCTAGTAAAAAAAGCGGGACAACTTTTTTGCAGATAATAAAAGTCGTTTGGTTTTTCAAATTAACTAGCCCCTCCCCGGTTATTAAGGTGTCGTTTCTTTAACAGGCAGGCAATCCATAAGACCGTTGGAAGCAGAAAATATAACGCTACTGTAAATGGACCGATATTTTCCGGCGAAAAAAATGAGGCCACTTCAAAAACATCCCTATAAATCTGCAGGGACAGGGTAACCCAGACGACACCCATGGGAAGCACCAGGGGGCGGTAGTCCTGCATCCCCAAAACCTGTGAGAGGCCCTTTGCCCCTGA
>CAYQQF010000226.1:0-2536 GCA_964419485.1 uncultured Dethiobacter sp. | reverse complement strand
TTCAGTCCGTACCCTTTAATGAGCGGGGCACTAATGTGCCCAATCAGGGTGGTACCGCGTGAAGCCAGGGCTTCCGTCCCTTAGGGACGGAAGCCTTTTAATTTTCACAATAAACCTGTTTAAATGAACACAAAAAAGACATGGACACTTTTACCCGGGAGGTGGAAAAACGAACAATAGGACTTGGATCTGCTTTACAAAAGAAATTTATTGGGGGATATCTAAAACAGATAAAAAGAGAGGAAGAGAAAAAAGTGAGAAAACATTTGAGATTTTGGGTCTTTTTATCAGTGCTGGCTTTACTGACCGCTGCACTGGCAGGCTGCTCCCAGGCACCTGCAAGCAACACTGAGCCTGCTCCAGAAGAGGAGGCAACTCTGGAAAGAGTATCAATGGATCTTCGATTGGCTCATTTTTTCCCGGCAACACATCCTGCCGAAATGATTCTCGTTCAGGGCTGGGCCGATTTAATCGAGGAAGTCACAGACGGCCAGATTACCATAACCAGTTATCCCAACGAAACATTATTAAAAGCCGCGGAAGTTTATGACGGGGTTACGACCGGGATAGCTGATATCGGTTTATCCTGTTTCTCTTATACAAGAGGCCGCTTCCCGCTGCTGGAAGTTTTTGAACTTCCCGGTATCGTTTATAATAATTCAAAGGCGGCAAGCAAAGTAGCCTGGGAAGGAATAAAAGAATTGAACCCTGCTGAGGTGCAGGATACTAAATTATTAATGGTTCTTACCACGGGATCGGGGGATCTCTTTACAAAAGTTCCGGTACAAACGCTGCAAGATCTGCAAAATCTTGATATCAGGGCCACAGGTTTATCGGCAAAAACGTTGCAAGTGCTTGGAGCCAATCCTGTCGCGATGGCTCAATCTGAAGCTTATGAAGCCCTATCCAAAGGAGTTGTCCAGGGAAACTTATCACCGCTGGAAGTCCTGGAAGGCTGGAGACATGCAGAGGTTACAGATTATATCACGCTTACTCCCTTCCTGTATAATACTCTATTTTTTGTAACTGTTAACCTTGATGTCTGGAATTCCATACCGTCTCATCTGCAGGAAGCTATTACAGAAACAACTGAAAAATTTATCGATGAAATAGCTATCGGCCTTTGGGATATGCAAAATGAATCGGCTATTGAATTTGCCGTCACGGAAAACAATATGGAAATACTTAACCTGACCGACGAAGAACAGACAAGGTGGATAGAGCTCGTTCAGCCGGTTCAAGACGATTTTATTGAAGAAATGGCGGAGAAAGGCCTTGATGGGGAAGGAGCCCTTCAACTTGTCAAAGAACTTGCAGACAAATATAACGAAATTTATCAATAAAACCTGGAAGATTCCACTTTAGCCGTATTTTATAGGAGTATTCCACTTGGGGAGGCACCTCTGCAAGAGGTGTCTCCCCTTACCTCAAAAAAATGAAGAAAGGAGGCGTACGTCATGGATAAATGCGAAAGATTAATTGGCAAGGCCACGAAATTTCTGGATCAAATAGCCGGGCTGGCCATAATTGCTGTAATGCTTTTGGTCGTAGCTAATGTTATCTTAAGAGCAACTGTAAAGAGTCCCATCCTCGGCACCTATGAATATGTCGGGTTTATCACAGTAATAATCATCGGCCTGGCCGTAGCCCATTGTGCCTTCCAAAACGGTCATATCGCTGTAGATTTTATTATGAATAAATTTCCTGATAAAGTAAAAATACCGGTAGATTTTTTTATACATCTCGTATCTTTTATCTTTCTGGCGCTCTCTTCGCTCCACATAATTAATTATGCGAGAAGTATGATCTTGACGGGCGAGGTATCTCCGACGACCAAGACTCCTTTTTATCCGTTCATTTATGTGGCAGCTCTGGGGTTGGTGGTTTTATGTGCAGTAGTGCTGATCAGGATGATAAGTTTAACTAAAAAGGTGAAGATTAATGAATGAGATAATAACAGGTTTACTGACAATTTTACTTTTTTTCATCTTGCTGGGTCTTAAAATGCCGATAGCCTTCGCGATGGCTCTGTCGGGATTCCTGGGATTCAGTTATATTGTCTCTCCTGAAGCAGCCTTTAGAGTTGTATCAAAAGATATATACTCCACTTTTTCCTCGTATACTTTAAGCGTGATCCCTATGTTTGTCTTCATGGGTTATGTCGCTTTTTATTCCGGTATCGGTTCACGGCTTTTCAACTTTGCCTATAAATTAATAGGACACTTGCCCGGCGGACTCTCCATCGCCACACAGGTAACATGCGGGCTCTTTGGTGCAGTATGCGGGTCAAATACGGCGACAGCAGCTACCATTGGTGCCATTGCCCTGCCTGAAATGAAAAAATATCATTATGATGACAGCTTATCAACAGCGAGTATTGCAGCTGGAGGCGCTCTGGGTGTCCTCATCCCGCCAAGCGTTATTTTTATTGTCTATGGCATCGCCACAGAGCAGTCTGTCGGCAAACTGTTTCTGGCCGGAATAATCCCCGGCCTGCTGCTGATGTGTTTATACATGGCCACGGTATATATCCTGG
>CAYQQF010000225.1:0-2587 GCA_964419485.1 uncultured Dethiobacter sp. | reverse complement strand
TTTGGTTTCATCGTGTCTAAAAACGTTACAGTACTGTTCATCAGTTTATCCGACCATCCAAATTCAATTATACCCTGGTTAGCGGACCGCGAAGAAGTAATTATCTCCATGTCCGCTTTGGTTATTTCGGGTATCATCCCGGCAAAACCCTCAAAAACTCCCGCAAACATAAAGAATAATGTCAGACATGCCGCTGCGGAGTAGTAGAAGATGTCTCTCCTTTTGGCTTTTCCCCTTCGCTTTGCCTCCATACCCTCTATCCTTTTCATTACACTGGAAGTAAACCGCGGATGGAGTTCTATGACGTTACCGGCCTCACCCTTTTCTGAGAAACAGGATAAATACTCACTCACACACCGTTCGCATGTAAGTAAATGCTCCTCCATGGCTCTGCACTTTTCCTCTTCCAGGGTTCCTTCCATAAAAGCCTTCCATTCCTCCCGGCTATAACAGGCCATCTAATCTTCCCCCCCCACTGTTCCTTTAGTTTCTGCCTTGCCCTGTACAGCCTTGTCTCCACCGTCTTCAGTGCAAGGCCCTCTTCATCCGCTATCTGGCGATAGCTCTTACCGGAAAAGTAATACTTTTCTATTACCGTTCTATAACCGTCGGGCAGCCGGCTGCAGAGGGTTCTAATCCTTTGCGCGTCTTCCTGCCTTATCAACGTATCCTCGGGGCTGCCGCGTTCCCCCTGGGCCGCCAGGTTTTCCTCCACCGCCGCCACTCTTTCCTTCTCCGCAATTCTCTGCTGCTTTCTTTTCCAGTCTATCGCCTTGCGGATTGCAATCCTGCCTATCCAGGTCCTGAAACCCTCGAACCTGTAACGGGGCAAAGAGATGTAAACCTGCAAGAATACGTCCTGGGCAATGTTCTCGGCATGGAAACTGTCTCTGGTAAGATTTAAAACAATAGCGAATACGTATTTCTTGTATTTGTCCACCAGTTGCTCGTAGGCGGCTTTATCGCCGGCGGCCGCCTGTTTTATTAAAAAGTCCTCAGGTTTCATCTCTCCCCCCCTTCCCGCTAACCTTCGCCCCACTGTCTATCAATCAGGGACGCTCCTCAAAAAGGAATACCCGCATTAGCAACGGTGTATCCCCTTTCCTTTATATAGACGAAGGATTTCACTTTATCCCTTCAGAATCTTTAACAGTCTTTTTAATTGTACACCTTTATTAAAAAAAGAAAAACTGCCCGGTGTCATGCCATCCTGTAAAAAAGACAACCCCTAAATATCAAATGTTCTCTGTCAATGTTCTCTTGACAATTCCAGACTACCATGATAGTCTGGAATTATAAACTATTACGATAGTCTGAGGTGCCGACATGGAGAAAATAAAACTGTTCGAGGGCGAACTCAAGCTAATGGAGCTTCTGTGGGAACATGAAGGCGCAAAGGCGAAAGAGTTGTCACTGTTAGCGGCTGAAAAAATTGGCTGGAATAAAAACACGACTTACACAGTGATCAAGAAGCTGGTTGACAAGGGCGCGGTAAAGCGCTCTGAACCCGGTTTTATCTGCCACAGTCTGATCGGCCGCGAGGAAGCGGGTCGGGAGGAAGCCAAAGAGGTACTTCGCACGTTTTTCGGCGGATCGGTCAAAGCTCTTTTTTCGTCTTTTATCTCCGACGGGACGCTGTCTTCAAAAGAAGCCGATGAGCTGCAAAAGCTAATTGATGAACACGGCCGGAAGGGGTGACGCGTCTGTGATGGACAATGTCTTTTACTTTATCCTGAACATGAGCCTTGCCTCGGGCTTTGTGATCGCCGCGTTGCTGCTCGTCCGGCTGATAAAGCCTCTGCCGAAGCGCATCGTCTACCCGCTGTGGACATTGGCGTTTTTTCGTCTTCTGTTTCCGTTTACACTGTCGACAGATTGGAGCCTCTTCAACTTCACCGGCGGGCTGGTAAAACGGCTTATCACCGTCGAGACGATAACTCAAGGAAAGATTCCGGTTCCCGGAACGGAAAAGTGGGCAGCCATGAATATGATCGGCGCGGCTGAGAGGTACATGCCCATTGAATACCAAACCGAATCTCTTCGGCATATTTTTACCGTCAGTGCTAATGTATGGGCGATTGTGGCCGTCGGGGCACTGTTAGCTGCATGCATCCTGTACATGCTGACCTTGACGGAACTCAGGAAGGCCGTGCCGGTAAAGGGCAACCTTTATCGCTCGGATATGCTGCTCTCACCGGTGCTGATAGGTGTATTCCGTCCGAAAATCATCCTTCCGCCCGGTCTTGACCCGGAAAGCCCGGAGGGCAAGATGGTGCTGGCACACGAGAATATCCACCGCCAGCGATTAGACAACCTTTGGCGAATGCTGGCCGCCGGCGCAGCCTGTGTCCACTGGTTCAATCCGCTTGTGTGGGTGATGCTCAAGGCGTTTTTTACCGATATGGAGCTTTCCTGTGACGAGGCGGTTGTGCGAAAAGGGATGTACAATGCTGAGGAGCGCCAGGCCTATGCCTCTGCTCTTTTACGCTTCGCTGAGGAGAAACGGTTTTTGATCTCCACCGCTTTTGGACGCTCGCGCGTCAGAGTGCGCATCGTTAATGTGCTGAATTACAAACGACTGACTGTT
>CAYQQF010000224.1:0-2597 GCA_964419485.1 uncultured Dethiobacter sp. | reverse complement strand
CGGAGCACCGGTGCAGCGCTTCCTCTGCAGGCCTTCCACATCGAATTTTGCTTTAGAACCTCTATATTACTAACAGTATAAACGCTGCTTTTGGGAAAAGCAACTTCCTTGAGGTTCCTTCCGGCGTAAAAGGGACAGGGTTCTTTTTTTTTAGTAAGAGGAATATTGATAACATAGGTTTTTTTACTGCTTTTATTTAGACTGTGGAGTGAAACGGGTCTGGTATTTAACTGGCTCCTGCAAAAGGGGGAGTACGTTGAAACAATCTAAATTATGGGCAGTCTCTTCACTTCAGGAAGTGTACTCACATTTCCAGGTCAACCCATCGAAAGGCTTAACAGAGGCAGAAGCAAGACGAAGGCTGAAACAATGGGGACCTAATGTTATCCAAGAAAAAAAACAAAAAAACGTCCTGGAAATTTTTTTAAACCAGTTTAAAGATTTTATGGTCCTGGTTCTTCTGGCTGCTACGCTGGTGTCTGGAATATTAAAAGAGTACAGCGATGCTATTATCATTATTATCATCGTCATTTTGAATGCTTTTTTAGGTTTTCTGCAGGAATTTAAAGCAGAACGTTCTTTTTCCGCGCTGAAAAAACTTTCATCCCCCTTGGGGAAAGTTATTAGAGGAGGAGTATCAAAAGAGATTGCCGCGGAGGAAATTGTTCCGGGAGATCTGCTTACTTTTAATGCAGGAGATCGGATCTGTGCCGATCTTAGAATAATTGCGGCAGATAGTTTAATGATTGACGAATCTCCCCTTACGGGAGAATCTCATGCGGTTGAGAAAGAAGCGTCAACGCTGGATAGCATACCCTCCTCTCCCGGCGATGCGTTAAATATGGCTTTCAGCGGAACTCTGGTGACAGAAGGCAGCGGAAAAGGAATTGCCATGGCCACGGGGATGTCTACAGAAATGGGGAGAATAGCTACCCTTATACAGGAGGTGGAAACGCACAGCACGCCGCTGCAAAAACGCCTGGCCGCCTTGGGAAAATATCTGGTTGCCGCCTGCCTGCTTTTTTGTTTATGTGTTGTTTTGCTCGGTCTTTGGAGGGGAGAGGCCCTTTACAGCATGCTTATGTCGGGGATTTCCCTGGCAGTAGCCGCCATCCCTGAAGGACTTCCTGCTATTGTAACCGTTGCCCTTGCCCTTGGTGTTCAGCGTATGGCAAAACGCAGGGCTATTGTCCGCCGTCTTCCAGCCGTAGAGACCCTGGGATGTGCGACGGTAATCTGTTCCGATAAAACAGGTACGATCACACAAAATAAAATGACCGTTAAAAAGATTTATGCCGGCGATTCGCTTTTTGACGTGGAAGGGGAAGGATATGATTTAAGGGGCGGTTTTTTGAAGGGAGGCAGAAAAGTAGAGATTAAATCCGTTCCCCATCTTTACAAGGCCATGACTGTTGCTGCTCTCTGTAATAATGCCTCTCTCTCTCCAGGGAAAAAGGCAAGGAATTCCTGGGACATTCAGGGGAATCCTACTGAAGGGGCATTATTAATCTCTGCCGCAAAGGGTAATATATGGAAGGAAGAACTGGAGAGGGAGTTTATTCGTCTTAAGGAGTATCCTTTCAGCTCGGGAAGGAAGTCCATGTCGGTTGTTTGCCGCAGGGGAGAGGAACTATTTCTTTTTGTCAAGGGGGCACCGGAACAACTCCTGGAAAAGTGTATCTCAATTTGTGGAGAAGAAGGAAAGGTTAAACCTCTTGATATCAAAAGAAGGAGAGAAATTCTATCCCAGGTTGAATTAATGGCGTCAGGGGCATTGCGGACGCTGGCTGTGGCTTGCAAATTTTTGCATACTTTTTCCGAAAAAATTGATGCGGAAGAGCTGGAAAAAGACTTAATTTTTTCAGGTTGTTTTGGGATGATCGATCCCCCTCGTCCCGGTGTTTATAAGGCTGTACAGAATTGCAAAAAGGCCGGAGTCAGGGTGATAATGATTACAGGTGATCACCGCAATACCGCCGTGGCCATCGCCCGGCATCTGGGGATACTTCGGTCGGGCGAAGAGGTTGTTACAGGCGCGGAACTGGATACGCTTAACGAAAAAGAACTGTTAAAGCGTATTGAAGGATATCGAGTTTATGCCCGGGTTAACCCCGAGCACAAATTAAGAATAGTCCGCTGTTTAAAAGCAAAGGGGCATATTGTAGCCATGACGGGTGATGGAGTTAACGATGCGCCTGCTGTAAAAGCGGCTGATATTGGAATAGCTATGGGACGCAGCGGGACAGAGGTAACCAGAGAAGCGGCTTCCCTGGTTCTTGCCGATGACAATTTCAACACTATCGTGGCAGCTGTGGAAGAAGGGCGCAGTATTTATGATAATATCCGCAAGTTTATCCGTTTTCTGCTGGGCTGCAATTTGGGTGAGATACTGACAATGTTTCTGGCTCTGCTGTTTGGACTTCCCCTTCCGCTAAGGCCGATACAGATCCTTTGGGTAAATTTAATTACCGATGGGCTGCCTGCTCTGGCTCTTGGCGTTGACCCGCCTGAGGGAAATATTATGACCAGGCCTCCCCGGGCTTCGGGGGAAAGTATTTTTGGCCGGGGACTCTGGTTAAATATCCTCAGCAGGGGCT
>CAYQQF010000223.1:0-2609 GCA_964419485.1 uncultured Dethiobacter sp. | reverse complement strand
ATCTCCATCACTTCAAGCAGTCCCGAGTACTTACCGTGGGGAAGATCAACCTGGGTGATATCTCCCGTGATAACTGCCCTGGAACCAAAACCCATACGCGTTAAAAACATCTTCATCTGTTCCGAAGTAGTATTTTGGGCCTCATCAAGAATTATGAAAGAATCGTCCAACGTTCTACCCCTCATATACGCCAGGGGAGCCACCTCAATAATTCCTTTTTCTCTGTTTTTTACAAAAGCCTCGACTCCCATAAAATCATAAAGCGCATCATAAAGGGGCCGCAGATAAGGATCTACCTTGTCCTGAAGATCACCGGGCAAAAAACCTAAATGTTCACCGGCTTCAACAGCAGGTCTGGTTAAGACCAGCCGTTGAACAACCTTGTTTTTTAAAGCTGAAACCGCCATGGCCAGTGCCAGGTAAGTTTTGCCGGTTCCCGCCGGGCCGATACCGAAAACAATGTCGTGCCTCCGCAGAGATTCAACATACTTTTTCTGCCCTAAAGTTTTGGGCAGAATATGTTTCCCGCGTTCAGTCACGACAACAAGATCATTAAAAAGTTTTTTTATCTCGCCGGCTTCTCCGCGACGGGCTAATTTTAACCCGTAAAGAAACTCCTGGGTGGTCAGAAGATGCCCTCCCCTGATTAACACTAAAAGTTCCTGCAAGAAAGTGAAAACTGCCTGTACCTCTTCTTTCTCTCCCTGAACCAACAGCTCATCTCCTCTGGGGATAACCTTAACCGAAAAATTATCCTCAATAAGAGAAAGGTGTTCATCAAATTTTCCCAGCAGCGTAAATATTTCATCCGTATCCTGCAAAAATACCCTGGATTCTACCTGTTTCTTAATCAAGAAAATACATCCCTCCCTGGTTCCAGGGGAATTTGATTTAACGGTACAGCAATATCTTCCAGTGTTTCTATCATAACACGGGCTCCCACAGTTCCCAGCTCCAGGAAATAATAATCATTTACATACCTTTTTTTAATAGAGGCCCCACCGCGGGGGAGCTGAAGGTTTACCGCCTGCAGAGCCTGATGCCTTGCTTCCTGCAAGGCCTCCCACGGGGAAATGGTCCTCACTTCAACAGATAATTCATAACATCTGTTACTTACTAGTTCGACGGGAAAACGTAGATTCCTCCATACCAGTGCATGCCTTATATTTTCCTCTTCATAATTGCGGTAAGGAACCTCCTTTTTTCCCCAAAAATGATAGCTATGGTTGTTTACAATTAAAGAAAAGGAACGGCAAATATTGCCGGTCTTTATCTTTTGCACCACATAAAGGGGAGACTCAGCAAAAGCCTCATACCAGACCAGGGCTTCGACCATTCCCCTCGCTTTTACCCTGCCCTCTTGTATCTCTTCATTTTCCTGTGCTGCTTCAGCGGCAGGGTCATCAATTAAAGGCGCGGCACCTGAAATAAGCAATTGTCCTTTCTGAACGGTTTCACCGGGATTTACTGCTGCTTCGCCGGCTAAGACAAGGACATCTACGACCAGACCGTCTTTGGCAGCCACCAGATCGACCACATCCTGCGATACAGGCGGCTCCATCAGGCGTTCAACGACCTGAATTTCCAGATAAACTCCCCGGACTCGTGCTCCAACCCAGCTTAATTCTTCTATCTCAAGAAGAATAGCTCTTTCTATCCGGGCAAGATCCAGTTGTTTTTTTAAGATTCCCTGTACCACTCCATGCTTCTCCAGAACTCCCAGGATTTCCGATCTGCTGACTGTCTCATTACCGGTGATACTGATATTCCAGATCAAAGAGGAAAGAAAATAAAGGATAAAACAAAAAAGAATAAGACCCAACAGAAAACCCCTGCGGTGTCTTCCTGCCAGAGAAAGGAGAAGCCCTCCCTTTTTCTCGAGAATATGCACGGTACAGCCTGTTTTTCGCAGGAGAGGGCGCAACTTTTTAAAATCTCCGGGAGCAATTTTTACCGTAATTGTATCGCCCAGGGAACGGAGATCCCGAAAACGAATGCCTTCTTTAACGGTCAGGTTCATCAGCCTGGCGATCCCCCGACCTTTAATTTGAATCAGCAGATATCCGGGAAATAGTCCCCCTCGTTCCGGTAAAAAAGAAATCTGAATCACCTTCCAGGGAATCCTGACTCCTTAAATTCCGACTCCTGACTCCTGTGAATTTATTATTGGTACTCTATTGATTTTATTTTTCCTTCGATAAAGATCTCTTGAGCAAAAAAATTTTTTATGGAAAGACCATGGCCTTTTATCACTATTTCGCCCTCTTTTACCTTCAAACGCACAATTTCTTGATTATACTGGATAATGCCACCGTAATTTTCCAGATAAAAATGCACGTTGCCGATAAGTGTAACCCGGGGCAAATTGAATAAAAGCTCCCGGGGAAGTTCGAAAAAATCAGCTACTGTTTCCCGCCATTTTTTTCTCTCTTCCCCGGATTCTTTACGTTTCAACCGATATCTCCCCTAAAAAAACCTTTAAGCATCCTCCTTACAAGTTTATGCGCAAAAAACAAGGTTATGAATATCTATGGACCTAAGAATTCGAACGAAAACGCCTTTTTGACCGGGGAGGGGAAAATACTTCCGCTGAAATAATGGCCAGTGGA
>CAYQQF010000222.1:0-2621 GCA_964419485.1 uncultured Dethiobacter sp. | reverse complement strand
GAATAAGCCTCCCGGTCCCAAAGCATAAAGGGATTGAATAATATGGTATCCCGAACCAAGGGGATCGGCCCAGGGGTTTACAAAAGAAAAAAGTCGCTGCATGCGATAATCTGCACTTATGGCCAGGTAAGCGGCCACAGGTACCGCGGCAAGCATAAGGTAAAACAACTGTTTAAAAGGAATTCCTGCAGAAAAAATTACTACACCCGTTACTGCCGCCATGGCCAGGGCAGTACCCAGATCCGGCTGCAGGAAGACCAGTAAAAAAGAGAGGCCCATAAATGCCAGTGGAATAAAGCTGCTCTGCCAAAAATTTGTCATATTCAGGTTTTTTTTGCTTAAAAAAGCAGCGGAAAAGATAACAACAACCAGTTTGCTAAGCTCTGATGGCTGGAGGGTAAAACCTCCCACTCCTATCCAGCGCCTGGCGTCATTAATTTCAATCCCCAACCCTGGTATAAAAACCATTAAAAGTAAAAGTAAATTGATAATGATAAGCATGGGCAGCAATTTACGCCATTTCCAGTAACTAAAATTTGCGGCAAGGACCATCCCCCCAAGTCCCAAAAGCACCCAGAAAGCCTGACGCCGCAGGAAAAAAAAGGCATCTCCTCTTGCTTCAAGAGAAGTAATATAACTGGCGCTAAAAACCATGATCAGGCCAAATCCGGCTAAAATAAGCACAGTAAAAAAAATGGCAAAATCAGGTTGTTTACGCGTTTCCCGTTCTGCTCGTGCAGCTCTCACTTCTGGGATCTCTCCTTTAAAGCAAAAATCGCTTCTTTAAAAACATTTCCCCGTTCCTCAAAATTTTTAAACATATCCCAACTGGCACACGCGGGAGAAAGGAGAACTGTGTCTCCGGGCTGTGCAGAAAGGAAAGCTTCCTCCACAGCGGCAGACATTTCTTCAACAATAACGCTATTAGAAAAACCGGCATCGGATGCTGCACTCAAAAGCAGTGGAGCAGTTTCCCCGATGAGAATCAATTTCTTAACCCCTTCTTCTTGAAGCGCACCCGCAAAGTTGTGGAAATCACTACCCTTATCAAAACCCCCGGCAATAAGAATTTTGGGCCCGGATAGAGCCTGCAGAGCATTTAGGGCCGCATGGGGATTGGTCCCCTTTGAATCGTTTACAAACGAGATCCCCATGAACTCCGTCACCGGTTCCAGGCGGTGTGCAACTCCCGGAAAAATTTTCAGGACTGCAGCAATTTTTTCCAATTCAACTCCCCCCGCCCAGGATATAGCGGTAGCAGCAAGTGCATTTTCCAAATTGTGCAGACCCGGAATGCGGATCTCATCTATCCCGCAAACATTATATGTTTTATTACCCTCTTGTATAACGATCTGCTTATTATCTAAACATACACCCGGGTTCATCGCTTCCCTGCGGCTGAAAAAAAGAACCTTTCCCTTTGCCGAAGCGGCAAATTCTCTGACCTTGAGATCATCCCAGTTAAGCACGGTCCAGTCGTCTCGTTTCTGCTTCATCATGATCTTTTTTTTGGCGTTACAATAGTTATTAAAAGTTTTATGGTAATCAAGGTGGTCCGGTGATAAATTTAAAACCGCAGAAATATGCGACGAAAATTCCTTGATATTCTCTAGTTGAAAACTACTTAATTCCGCAATGACAATATCTTCCTTTCCTGTGTTTAAAACCGCTTCGCTAAAGGGCAAACCAATATTTCCGGCAACATGAACTTTCGGGTACTGTTTCCGGAAAATTTCGCCCACCAGTGAAGTCGTGGTTGTTTTTCCGTTTGTACCTGTAATGCCTACCAGTTT
This sequence comes from uncultured Dethiobacter sp., assembly GCA_964419485.1. GTDB lineage: Bacteria > Bacillota > Dethiobacteria > DTU022 > UBA8154 > DUNV01. The sequence goes on along the minus strand of CAYQQF010000222.1, from coordinate 828 downwards.
TCCCTGAAAAAAAAGAAAGGCAAGTTCAACTTCGGAATAAACCTCTATTCCTTTACCTCCGGCTTTTTGAAGTAAGGTCAATTGAGGATGAATTCCCGGACTTTTGATAATCAAATCTATATCCTCCAGCAGGCTTTCTGCATGCCCGCCGGCAACAAACTGAACCTGAGAAAACGGTAAAAATTCATTAATCTCCTGCTGCAATTGTGCCGGCGAACGGCTGTCGTTGGCGACAATTTTCCTCACGCCGGCTTTCAGAAGAAGATGAATCGCTGCCCGGCCGCTTCCGCCCACACCCAAGACCAAAACCTTTTTATCCTGCAAAATATTCTTCACCGGACTCTCACCCTAATAACCGGGAAAAATCCAGCAGGCCTACCAAGGCAAAAAGAAAACCAAGAGCCCAAAAACCTGTTACCACTTGCCACTCAGACCATCCTTTCATCTCAAAATGATGATGCAGTGGAGCCATGCGTAAAATTCGCTTTCCCGTAAGCTTGAAAAAAATTATCTGAAGAATAACGGAAAGCGTTTCCAAAACGAAAACGCCTCCGACGATAATAAGGTAGAATTCCGCTTTAGTCAATATTGCCGCCGCCGCAAGAGCGGCTCCCAACGAGAGAGACCCCACATCACCCATAAAGACTTTGGCCGGATGAAGGTTAAAGACTAAAAAGCCAAAAATGGCACCAATCATTGTTCCACAAAAAAAGACCAGGTCGTGTAGACCCTGCAAGGAAGCCATGAAAAGAAAAGCCAGCAGCGCAATGATGGATGTCCCTCCTGCCAGGCCGTCTATCCCGTCTGTGAGATTAACGGCATTTGAAG
>CAYQQF010000221.1:0-2625 GCA_964419485.1 uncultured Dethiobacter sp. | reverse complement strand
AATCTTTTTCCATACCCGGCCAGGCTGCTTTTTTGCACATACCCTCCCGGGCCCGTTTCCTGTTACGTTCTTTACGGATCATATCCATACCTCACTATACCCGTTATCCAACGCTCCAGCTCCTCATCACCAGGACAAAATCCCGCGCCAGCATATCAAATACTTCTCTCATAACGCCTCCCATCAGAGGAAGGAGAAATAAAAACACCAGCAGCACAAAGGCCACCTTTAGAGGCAAACCCACAATAAAAACGTGAATCTGGGGAACCGTTTTTGACAGAAATCCCAGAGCAATGTCCGTAATCCAGAGAATAACAATAACCGGGGCTGCAATCTGAAAAGCCAGCAAAAACATGCGGGAAAACATGCGGACATATTCCCAGACTACCGGCGTTGAAACAAAAGGACCCGCAAGGGGAAGGAGGACCAGGCTCTCCTTCAGGGAAAAAAACAGCAGATGATGACCATTCATAGTCAGATAAAAAACCACAGCCAGGAAATAAAAAAACTGGCCCAGGATGGTAACCTGCCCGCCAAAAAGAGGATCAAAAGTCCCCGCCATCATCAAACCGGCCTTGTGGTCCATAAACTGCCCGGACATGAGGAATACGGAAAGGAAAAGATAAACGAGAAAACCCAGGACCAATCCGGCAGCAAGTTCCCGACCGAGAAGAAAAACCATTTCCAGATCGCTCCCCGGAAGAGCAAGTTCGCCCTCCCAATTCAAAGTCAAAAGAACTGAGAGAACAAAAGCAAAAAAAACACGAAGCATAACAGGAATCCCCCGCCAGGCAAAAAAAGGAAGCACAGTCACAAAAGCTACAATGCGAGCAAATATCAGTACTAAAGGAAACCAGAAATTTACAAAGAAAGGCTCCATCCTTTACCTCCTTAAGAGCAGAGGTCGGGTGCCAGGGTGCCGGTTGGCCAGACAAAAACAGGCATCCCATGTCGCTACTGACCGGCTTTTTAAAATTCTCATCCTTTTAGTTACGCCATCCTTTATATTTCCGCCGGTTCCCCCAGGCATTCTCTCACACTCCGGCTTACCGGCCTCAGGCTCCTGACTTCCAACTCACATCGGTCCCAAATTTTCCCACAGCGTCAAAGTAAAGGTCGTCACAATACGCATAATCCATCCGCCAAAAATCAGCAGCGCAAGGAGCACGGCAGCAATTTTGGGAACAAACGCCAGGGTTGGTTCCTGGATCTGAGTTGTCGCCTGAAAAATACTCACCAGCAATCCTACACTAAGGCCGATACCCAATATCGGTGCAGCAACAAGAAGGGTCGTGGTAATTCCTTCCCGGGCGATACTCAAGACAAATTCCGGGCTCACATCCATCACTCCACTCTATTAAGCAAAGCCTTCAACCAGCGATTGTATTACCAGATACCACCCGTCTACCAGAATAAAAAGCAAGATTTTAAAGGGCAGGGAAACAATAACAGGAGGCAGCATAAACATTCCCATGGACATTAAAATGCTGGCTACTACCATATCAATGATCAGAAAAGGAATAAATAAAATAAAGCCCATTTGAAAGGCCGTCTTTAATTCACTGAGAATAAATGCCGGAATAAGAAGATGCAAGGAAACTTCCTGACGTTCCATGGGAGCCTCAACCGCGGCCATCTCCATAAAAAGGGCCAGATCTTTTTCGCGAGTATTATTTAACATAAATTCCCGGATTGGTCTTTCACCTAAATCCAGAGCGTCTTCAAAAGTGATTTCTTCTTCCAGGTAGGGGGTGACAGCCTCGCGGTTAATCTGGGAGAAAACCGGAGACATAACAAAAAATGTCAAAAATATAGCCAGTCCGGCTATGACCTGGTTGGGAGGTATCTGCTGGGTTGCCAGAGCATTGCGCACAAACCCCAACACAATCACAATACGGGTAAAAGAAGTCATTAAAATAACGAAGGCAGGAGCAAGACTCAGCACGGCCAAAAGAAGCAGGAGTTGCAGAGTACCGACCAACTGCTCCGGCCCTTCGGCTGTTCCAACCTGCAAATTTAAATCCGGTATGGGGAAGAGAGGTTGCGCCAAAACTTCACCCTTACCGCTGCTTAAAAATACTATCACCAGACAAAACAATAAAACCAAAAGCCCAATTTTTTTCCTCACGTTGCCGGCTACCCTTTCCCGAAGCTTTTACGAAGCAAGGCTCCATCCTGGTCCCCTTATCTTCGCTTTTTCTCTTTTTTAATATCTCTCTGTATAACACTGTATCCAGCAAGCTTCAAATATTTCCGCCCACTTCTTTGTTCCGGCTCCTGGCTCCTTGCTATAATTTGACATTTTTTATAAAATGTCATTTTTCCCGGGAAATACTTCCTTTAGAGCATTATATTTCTTTTCCATAAATAAATTTCTTGTTAATTCGTAAAATTCCTCTTCAAATTTCTACATTTATTTAATTTTTTTACCAGAAAAAATTTTTTTTATAAATAAAAAGAGCCCATCATGGGTCGAAAAATCGTTATTATTATTGTTGTCACTATCAATCTGCCCGGAATACTCCGGCCAACCAGGCCCTAGATCTTTTAAAAGTGTTACTCCATTTGCACTGGAAGACAGCAGCAGGTATTCATCTGCGATCCTGACTATCAGGATGAAAACAC
>CAYQQF010000220.1:0-2630 GCA_964419485.1 uncultured Dethiobacter sp. | reverse complement strand
CCTTGCCGGCTGTCCAGGAATCTTTAAGGGAAATGGCCTATCAGGAATGGTTGAGTAAAAATGTCTGATACAGCCAAAACCATGAATTTTCAGATCCATCTGACTGATGACTGCAATTTAAACTGTCTCCATTGCTACCATGACGGCGCATTCAACAATTATCTGGATTCCGGCCAGTTTGACTATATCCTAAAAGAGGTCCTGGATTATACCCGCAGCCACGGCAGGGTTCCGGGCCGGGCCATTTTCTGCGGGGGGGAGCCCACCCTCTCCCCTATTCTGTTTGAGAGTATCGCTAAATGCCGGGAGGCCGGGTATAATAGCATTTCCGTTCTTACCAACGGAACCCTGATCACGGATGAATACGCCCAGAAACTCCGGCAGGCAGGCTGCACTTCAGTTCAGATCTGCATTGAAGGAAATCGCGAAACCCATAACAACATCAGAAACGGTACTTTTGACCTGGTCCTGGCAGCCTGGGAAACCTGCCGGAGAAACGGGCTGGCGGTCAAAAACCAGACCACCCTCCAGCCCCTGAATTACCGGCAGGTCAGGGAAATTCTGGATATTTGCCGGGGCAGGGTTGACACTGTAAACTTTCTCCGGCAGGTTCCCCCCAACAGAGAAGCGGCTGTCCTGACCCCGTCCCAGTGGCTGGAGGTCATGAAGGAATTGTTTATACTCAGGTTAAGCTGGGGCCGAGATTATTTCGACAACTATATTAATGTCCGGGATCTGCACTGGCACCATCTCTTTAAGGGCGGGTACTACACTTGCAATTTCAAACAGGATGCTTTCCTCTCCGCTATTGTGGAGGCCAACGGGGATGTGTACTCCTGCCGCAAAGCGAACATTAAGGTGGGCAATATTTTCGAGCAGTCTCTGGAAGAGATCCACGCCGGCAGTGAGATCCTGCAGCGTGCAAGGAACAAGGAAAGCTTGAACGACAAGTGCCGCAATTGCAGCAGGGTTGAGCGGTGCGGGGGCTGCCCCGGTATGGCAAATGCGGTTTTCGGGGACTATATGGCCCCGGATCCCCAGTGTTTTATCGAGCAAATCACCCCGGAATTCTGGGAAGAAATAATCAGGATGGACCTTCCTGGATTCAATCCCCCAGGGGAGAGACCGACGGCAGCGGATGCTGAGGTTTTGGAGTATATGAGTCTTGCGGGAACAATGGAAGAAGCCGGGGAAGAGGTGGCTTGGCGGAAGAGGGCGGAGAGCAAGGCGGCGGAACTGGGGTTGGCGGTTTCGGAGGAGGAAATCCAGCAGGCCGCTAATACCTTCCGCCAGACCATGGGGTTGAACAATGAGGCAAATACTGTGGTGTGGCTTAAGGAAAATGGTCTTTCTTTGGAGACCTGGGAGGGCTGCCTGCGGCAAAGCATCATCCTCGATAAACTGGAAAATTATTTATGGAATAAAATAATCTGAAATTTGTGGCGGCTGTCACTGAAAGGGAGAACAAAGGGGTTTATATTGGAATTAAAAGATCATAAAAAAGGAGGAAGTAAAAAATGGCCAAAATAAAAATAACCGACCTGCCAAAAGACACCCAAATCAGCAGGGAGGAAATGAAAAAGGTCTTTGGCGGAATCAGAACACAAGTAGTGGGTGTACAGTTACAGGGAAGAACGCCGACTCTTATTAATCGTAACCTTATGCCGGGTGACCTTGTAACATGCTACGAATGTTGTGGCCAAGGTGGTGCTTGTTCTTGTGATTGCGATGACTGTCTCCCCGGCCCGATCCGGACCAGGTAATAGAAAATCCAGTTCAGAGGCAGGTAAAAGGCCTGCCCCGCATTATAATTAAGGGGGAGTTTGCTTGCCCGGAATTTTCTACGGGGTGGGCGTTGGGCCCGGCGACCCCGGGCTCCTCACACTGCGGGCTGTGCAAGTATTACAAGAAGCCGATGTGATCATCACAACAGACAGCAGGAAACAGTATAGAGCGCTCACCATAATCCGGCCTTATCTGAAAGATAACGTACAGACAGTTGAACTGATCTTACCAAAGAATTACCCGGCAGATACGGCCAATTCCATCAGTAGCGAGAATAAGCGGATTATCCTGGACTTTCTCTGTCGGGGAAAGCAGATCGTTTTTCCCACGGGAGGGGATCCGATGTTGTACAGTACCTATACTTATTTTTTCCGTCTTTTGCAGAAAGAGGGTTATCCCCTTGTCACTGTTCCGGGAGTCCCCTTTTTTTGTGCGGTTGCCGCTCGGGCTGGTGTGCCGCTGGCGGAAGAAGATGAAATAATTAGCATCGTCCCTGCCGCAGTGAGCAGGGAGAAGATGTCGGAAGCTATACGCTATAGTGAAAGTGTTTTGTTTCTTAGGGCAGGAAACAATGTGTCCCAGGTTATTGGCTGCCTGGAGGAGGCGGGCTGCTTGTCCCATTCCGTCCTGGTCAGCAAGGCCGGCTTCAGGGATGAAAAGGTGCTTACTGATTTAGGGAATTTAGAGGCAGAAGATATTCACTTTATATCGACCATTTTGACTCAAAAGCCACGAAAGGAATCGGCGGAACAGGATGCTGGTCTGCAACCATAAAAATAGGAGGAAGAAGAAAATGGCTAGAATAAAAATTACCGACCTGCCAAAAAACGTCCAAATCAGCAGGG
>CAYQQF010000219.1:0-2655 GCA_964419485.1 uncultured Dethiobacter sp. | reverse complement strand
TGGCTCAGGAAGAGATTTCTATTGGAGATTATGTTCTTACAGGCGGTGAACTTCCCGCCATGGTTTTGGTTGATAGTGTTGTCAGGCTTATACCGGGGGTTTTAAACGAGGTTTCTTTAGAAGAGGAGTCTTTTTCCGGCGGGTTGCTGGAGTACCCGCAGTATACCCGTCCCCGGGATTATTTAGGAATGACTGTTCCGGAAATTTTGTTATCCGGTAATCACGAGCTGATTAAACGCTGGAGATATGAGGAGTCCCTGCGGCGGACGCTTCAAAAGCGTCCGGATATATTTAAAAAAGAGTTCTCTTAAAGGAAAATAATCATATTAATGAAAGAATAACCTGAAAGAAAGGAGCATTAGCATTATGGATTTAATTAAGTATGCAGAGAAAGATTTTTTAAAGGATAAAGAACAGATTCCTAAATTCTCTCCGGGAGATACTGTAAGGGTTTATTTCAAGGTTGTCGAAGGAAGCCGGGAAAGAGTACAGGTCTTTGAGGGTACGGTCATTAAACAGAGCGGGACCGGGCTTGGCGAGGCTTTTACCGTCCGGCGCGTTTCCTATGGGGTCGGCGTGGAACGCTCATTCCCCATTAATTCCCCCAAAATAGAAAAGATTGAGGTTATACGCAGGGGCAGAGTAAGGCGCGCTAAACTGTATTACCTGAGAAAACGAAGAGGAAAAGCTGCGAGGATAAAAGAGCGCAGGTACTAGCCATATAATTAAAACTTAAAGTAGGGATTATCTATGGAAAGCGCTGAAGCCCAAGAAAAACAAAAAAGAAAAAAGGTTTTGATCAGAGAGGTGAAAGAATGGACCAGGTGTATTGTCCTGGCCGTTATTATTGCCGTTTTTATCAGGTTATTTCTCTTTGAGGTTTTTCTGGTAGAAGGAAGTTCGATGTACCCGACTTTACAGAACCATGAGCGACTGATTGTCAATAAAGCCACGTATTTTTTTAATGAGCCGGGAAAAGGCGATATAATCGTCTTCAAATTTTCACCGCAACGGGATTTTATTAAAAGAGTCATTGCTGTAGAAGGAGACGTTGTTGAGATCTCCGATGGCCGGCTGTTTGTGAACGATATTTTGCTGGATGAACCATATCTTGAAAACTACTATATGACGAATTTTGGGCCCGTGACGATTCCCGAAGGGCATATCTTTGTCCTTGGCGATAACCGGGGGAACAGTATGGACAGCCGGGATCCGGCAGTGGGGTATGTTTCCGTGGAGAGAGTTAAAGGGAAAGCAGTTGTTGTTTTTTGGCCGCCTTTTAACAGCAGGCTTTTAGATCAGTAGTAAATGGTTTTTCTTTTTATCTATGCAGTTCCAGGAGTTGGAGTATATTTACATGAAAAAAAAACAGATTTCAGGGCGCCTGTTAAAGGAGGAAGAAAGACTTAAAGAAAATCTTGCACTGGTTGATCTTGTCATTGAAGTGCTGGATGCCCGTTTGCCGGCAACCAGCCGCAATCCGCGACTATTGAAAATGCTCGGTATGAAAAAGAGAATTGTCATTTTAAATAAAGCCGATCTTGCAGAGAAAGAAATAACGGGCTGCTGGTTAAATTTTTTAGCCGGAGAAAAGTGGCCCGTTTTAGATTTTAATGCTAAAAGAAAAGCTGAAGTAATAAAGATGGAAAAACTTTTGGAATTTCTTCGCCCCCGCACCACAAAATTTAAGCGGTCCTTCCGCATGATGGTGGTAGGAATTCCCAATGTGGGAAAGTCGACCATACTTAACCGGTTACTGCAAAAGTATGTGGCAAGAACCGGAAACATGCCCGGAATTACCAGGGGTGCCCAGTGGATTAAACTGCGAGCGGGCTGGGACCTGCTCGATACCCCCGGTTTTTTGTCTCCCTATCTCAGGAATGAATGGAGCATTCTTTCTCTGGGCGCCATCGGTTCATTAAGCCAGGGCACTTATGATGTGGAAAGCGCGGCAGAATGGCTTGTGAAACAGTTTTTAGCCAGGGAGAAAACTGCCAGGATACTGGGAAACCTCTATTCGCTTAAAACTTATCCGGAAGATTACTCTGAACTGATGGCCGGGATTGGAAAAGCAAGAGGGTGTTTTAAAAAGGGTGCGGAAGTAGATCTATTGAAAACCAGCCAGATAATTCTTAGCGATTTTCGCAAAGGAGTTCTCGGCCCAATCACACTGGAGAGGCCGCCCCTATGAAAAATTCTTCACAATCTTTTTTTTCAACCTGGACAATAGAAGAAATAAGGAATTATCTTTTGCCGGCCGAAGACCTTTCCGAAACAGAAATTCTCCTGCTGCAGAATGACCGCCGGGCGGGAGTAAGGGAACTGGTGGCGCGTTTTCTCAGGCGCAGAAAACAGCTTCTTGAGGAAAAAAATCGGCTGTGTAGAATGAGCTGTAAGGAAAAACAGCTTCAGGTAAAGGGTTGTCTGACCATTGCGGGAGTTGATGAAGCCGGGAGAGGGCCTCTGGCCGGTCCTGTCGTTGCAGCCGCGGTCATACTGGGAGATCAAAATGATCTCTTTACCTGGCAGGGGGTCAATGATTCCAAGCAGCTTTCACAAAACAAACGGGAGAAACTCTACCAGATTATTCTGGACCGAGCAACTGCTGTAGGTCTCGGGATCGTCAATGCAGATATTATTGACAAGATTAATATA
>CAYQQF010000218.1:0-2657 GCA_964419485.1 uncultured Dethiobacter sp. | reverse complement strand
AACCTTTTCGTAAGGAGTGGGATAAATACTGGTGCAGTGAAGCAAAGCAAAGGAAACAGCATGTTTGCGCAGAATATTTACGGCTGTATTGATGCTTTCCAGACTGTTCATTCCCGTACTGAGGAGAACGGGCTTGCCATATCCGGCAATGCGTTCCACCAACGGATAATTGTTGCATTCACCCGACCCTATTTTAAAAGCAACAACTCCCAGCTCGTGCAGCCTGACTGCCGCGGCCCTTGAAAAAGGCGTGCTGAGAAAGAGCATATTCTTCGCTTCCGTATATTCTTTTAACTGTTTTTCTTCTTCCGCAGTAAGGGCGCACCGGCTCATGATATCCCATATAGATTCGGAAGCATTGCCCGGAATAATTGCATTTGGTATCATTTCATCATCAATAACGTGTGATTGAATCTTTACACATTCACAACCGACCCTGGCAGCATCATCCACCATTTGAAAGGCTTTACGGATATCCCCTTCGTGGTTGATACCGATTTCGGCAATCACAAGGGGTGGATGGGCAGGTCCTATTTTCCTGCTCCCCAGCATAATTTCTTTCATCATAAACCACCTTGAAAAAAAGAAGTTTAAACACTGCTCGAAACTTTCTTAATCCTTTTCATATCTTCTAACGTTGCCCGCGATTTGCTGAGAGATTGAAGGCAGACCCCCAACAAATCTTTACAAACTTGATACCACTCTGCCTGCCGCAAGATAAACTCGGCTAAGGCAAGGAGACTGTCATCATGTTTTTCGGGAATGGCAATCATTTCCATCTCAAACTTGATATTTAATGCCTGGAAAATGTGCATAAAAAACAATTGAAAAGTCTGGTAAAAGGAAGCTATTTCTTTTTTGGGAGCAATCACCTCACGGTGGATATCTGTTAAAGCTGCTTTTTGTAAAGTGTATTGCTCGGGGTTTGCTAAATAATTAGTAAGTGCTTCCTCGTATTGTTTATGCCTTTCCAGCCCTTTTTCGCAGAAAGAAATCATCTTTCCCAAATCTGAAGAAGTTTTTTCAATTAAATCCAGTACTTTGACCAGATCCTGCTCCGCTTCATCAACAGTAAAACTGTCTAACAGCCGCTTAATTAATTCGTCAGGGTTGTACTCTTGCTGAAGGTGTTTATCTATTGCTTCCTGAAAAGTCATCAGGGTTGTCCCGTGGATATAGGCGCCTCCCTCCGTGCTGTTGATGCAAGTTCCTTGATAGCCGGCCAGATCCAACTCATAGGCTTTTAAGAAAGGATACCACACGTTGCTGGTAAGAATGGGTTTGCCGTCGTTTCCCATGACTTCGCGCACGCCTCGCTTATAGATAACATTACGTTTTTCACCCAGAACCATCCCCGAGGCATGAGTATTACCATCGGGAGCGAAAGCCAGATCCTGGCCAATCAAAATAATGGGATCACACCCCAGAGCGGCGGCAATTTTAAAAGCCATATTGCCCGCCGACAATTGAATGTCCAGTATGCCCTTATTAATCCCCAGCCATTTGAAATGGTCAAAATTTCGGTAAACAATAATACGGGGGCCCGGATAGGCCTCATAAAGCCGTTTATCAATGACAGGACATGCCGCCAGATAGACTTCATTTACATCTTCTTCCTTTAAACCGTCAAACATCTTATAAATGCCCATAGTCCTCTCCAGAGCAACAACCATGTGCGGCTTTACACCCATAGCCAGCATAATTTTTAATGACGCATCTGGTGCAATGAGCAGGGCTTTTTTTTCAAGGCCTTTTAACAGGTACTTGTTTTTATTAAGAGAAGGACCCGTGGAAACGATAACAGCCGGTTTTTTTTTGAACTTATCGAAAAGGAGGCTGATTCCCGGGTTAGAGATAATCTCGTTTAAATTATTAAGCATATTTTCTACTCCGATGAGGGAGTCTTTGGGGTCATTGCCAAAGTGGAGCACCTGGTGGGCACCGCTCTCCCGCAGTTGCTTCAGGGCATTCAGGTAGTATTCCTTATGCAGCTTCAAAGCGGAAAGATGGTAGACCGGCTTCATAGCTTTCAAAAACATGAAGCGTGATTTTTCAAGAAGATAGTTGCGTATCTCCACGTAAAGACTTTCCTCCGGAAGGGCCACCATAAAGCTGACTTTGTCGTTTTCCAGCAATGGAGTCAGATTAGTTGTTTTGAGGGCTGTTTTGAAGATTTCCATGTCTTTTTCAATAATTAAAATATGACTGGTATTTTGCTCTTTGGCCATGCTACGAATAAAATGCAGTAATTGATAACCCAGCCCCAGGCCAAGAAAAACAGCCAGCCGGGTGTTTTTCAACTTCAGGGCGTTGAGTTGGTTCTGTGCATCTTGTACCGGGTCAGCCTGATCGTAATAGTAAACATTTTCCGCCGCCATGTAAAGATTAGGAACACCGCTGGAAGACGGGACAATTCGGCAGTTTTTAACAGTAGCTTCGGCAACCTTCCGTGCCAGGTCCGGGTAACGCTGTTGCAGGGCCTGCATGTTTCTCTGGTAGATAGCCTGCTCACTGTTGAATTTAATGCCTGCGGCAGAGGGGAAAGGGTTCCCGGTTCCGGAGACAGCATTATTTTTTACATGGCTTCGGTTTTTCTTCACGTTTTTTTTCTTGTTCTTTTTCATCGGTTCCCCCTGATCGAAAACATACTGTTCTAT
>CAYQQF010000217.1:0-2658 GCA_964419485.1 uncultured Dethiobacter sp. | reverse complement strand
CTGGATATTATATCGGTGGCAGATGACGGCTGTGTTCAACGCAAAAAGCCTTTCTTCCCGAAAAGCGACCAACAGGTTGATAATCCGTTCCATGATCAAGCTTTTGGTTTTCTTAATTATGATAGGTCTTTCTTCCTTGGGAGGGAGAATATTTCTTTTTGGGGTATTGACGGGCTTATCTCTTCAGGTTGCGGCCTATATCGGCCAGTCGTTTTTAATTTATAAAGGCACTCCAAAGTAGCTGAAAATTTTACTGAAAAGCAGAATTTAATGGAAAGGGAAAAGCCGGAGGGGCAACAAACCCGCTGCCGGCTTTTTTTGGGCTTTGCACTGCCTGGGCACCGTCATATATTAAAGATATTTATTCGCGCTGCTCAAAAAGCAGGCCGCTGTCTCCCCTGGTAACGATAATGGTATCTCCGGGCTTAAAGGCGTTTTCTAGCAATTGCCTTGCCAGAGGAGTTTCCAGTTCTTTTTGAATGGCTCGCTTTAAAGGCCTTGCCCCGTAAACGGGATCGTATCCTTTCTCTGCCAGGTATTCCTCCGCTTCAAAAGTAATTTCCAGTTTAAGATGTTGTTCCAGCAGGCGTTTTACTAAACGGGAAGATTGTATCTTAACGATCTGGCGCAGATGTTCCCTTGTCAGCGGGTGAAAAACAACGATTTCGTCAACCCTGTTTAAAAATTCCGGTCTAAATTTGGTCCGCAAGAGACTTATGACCTGGTCTCTGGCCTGTTTAAAATTTATTTCATCCTGGATGCCGTTTTCCATAATAAGGTCGCTGCCCAGGTTTGAGGTCATAATAATGACGGTATTGCGAAAGTCTACCGTTCTTCCCTGGGAATCGGTCAACCTTCCGTCATCAAGGATCTGCAAAAGAGTGTTAAAAACATCCTGGTGTGCTTTTTCGATTTCGTCAAAAAGGATGACGGAGAAAGGACGCCGGCGTACTGCATTGGTCAACTGCCCGCCCTCCTCATATCCGACATATCCTGGAGGTGCACCGATCAGGCGTGAGACGGAGTGCTTTTCCATATACTCGGACATATCGAGCCTGATATGTGCGTTTTCGTCATCAAAAAGAACAAAGGCAAGGGATTTGGCCAGTTCGGTTTTCCCTACTCCCGTTGGTCCCAGGAAGATGAAGGAACCGATAGGACGTGCGGGATCTTTAATTCCGGAACGGGCCCGCAGAACAGCTTCACTGACCGCTAAGACAGCTTCTTCCTGACCGACAACTCTCTCATGAAGGCGGTCTTTAAGCTGCAGTATCTTTTGCCTTTCTCCTTCCAGTAGCTTGCTGATAGGAATACCTGTCCAGCGGCTGACAATCATGGCGATATCTTCCTCATCGACTTCTTCCTTCAGGAGGCGCATGCTTTTTTTCTGTTGCAGCTTTTCTTCTTCCTCCCGGAGCTGCTGCTCCAGGCGTGACATTTTTCCATATTTTAGCTCTGCCAGACGGTTTAAATCATAGGCTCGTTCTGCCTTATCCATTTCCAGCTTTGTTTCTTCCAGCTGTTCCCGGATAGAGCGCAGCCTGAAAATAAATTCCTTTTCTTCTTCCCAGCGGGTTTTTAACTCAGCGGCGTTTTCTTTCAGATCCGCCAGTTCTTTTTCCACGTTTTCCAAACGTTTTTTTGAGGCTTCATCGGTTTCCCTTTTCAGAGCTTCCCGTTCGATTTCCAGTTGCAGTATCCGTCTTGTTACTTCATCCAACTCGGAAGGCATACTGTCGATTTCCGCCCTGATTAAAGCCGCGGCTTCGTCAACAAGGTCAATAGCTTTATCGGGCAGAAAACGGTCGGATATATATCTCTGGCTGAGGGTAACCGCTGCAACCAGGGCGGAATCCTTGATGCGAACTCCGTGGTGAACTTCGTAGCGTTCTTTCAGTCCTCGAAGGATAGAGATGGATTCCGGTATTCCCGGTTCTTTAACGATAACCGGCTGAAAGCGTCGTTCCAGGGCCGCATCTTTTTCAATATGCTTGCGGTACTCCGCCAGTGTCGTTGCTCCAATACAGTGCAGTTCACCCCTGGCCAGCATCGGTTTAAGGAGGTTGCCGGCATCCATAGCTCCTTCGGCAGCGCCGGCCCCGACTACGGTATGGAGCTCATCGATAAAGAGAATGATTTCTCCACCGGAATCCTGGATTTCCTTAAGCACTGCCTTCAGCCTTTCTTCAAATTCTCCCCTGTATTTGGCACCGGCCACCAGGGAACCCATATCCAGAGCAAATATTTTCCTGTTTTTAAGACCTTCAGGTACGTCATTTTTGGCAATGCGCTGAGCAAGGCCTTCTGCAACGGCTGTTTTCCCGACGCCCGGTTCTCCAATTAAAACGGGGTTATTTTTTGTGCGGCGGGAAAGGACCTGGATTACCCGACGAATTTCTTCATCCCGTCCAATGACCGGGTCCAGTTTGCCCATGGAGGCCATTTCCGTCAAATCCCTTCCATACCTGGCCAGGGCTTCATAGGTTTCTTCCGGGTCCGGTCCGGTTACCCGCTGGTGTCCGCGGATGGACTGAAGAGCCTGCAGGAAACGGTCTCTGTCCAATCCGCTGTTTTTTAACAGGCGTTCTCCTTCTCCCTGGTCGCTGACCAGAAGAGAAAGAAGGAGATGTTCAATGCCGATATATTCATCCTTAAAGG
>CAYQQF010000216.1:0-2664 GCA_964419485.1 uncultured Dethiobacter sp. | reverse complement strand
CCTGCGGCCCAGGTATGTTGTGGCAGTAATCCGGGAGGGTTTTCCAAAAGAATAATCCCCCATATCAAGAACGGCCAAACCGTTTACCTGGCCTTCTTTTTCTCCTTCCAGGTCGAGGAGAATTGTCCCCTCACTAATCATTTCCAGCAGCTTTTTCTCATATTTATCGGAGCGGAAGACTTTCTCCCTGACGGCTTTTTCCACATGTTTCCCGGATACGGTATCGCTTCCGGCTACCATCGCCCAGGTATCGGCTTCGTAGAGAATCTCCACAATATCATTAAAACAGGTCGTCAGCTTATCCTGATGCTCGGCGAGGCGCGAGCTGTACTCTACAACCCTGGCAACGCCCGAGCGGTCAAAATGCCTCAGGCCTTCCCTTTGGCAGTGGGTGGAGATAAAATTGGCCATATGTCGGATATTTTCCGGAGAGCGATCCATTACGGTTTCAAAATCTACCTTCAATTTAAACAGTTTGCGAAAATCTTCGTCATGCGTGTACAGAAGGTGGTAAAGATAGGGATTGCCGATCAGAATGACTTTAACATCCAGAGGGATGGGCTGAGGTTTCAACGACGCCATGGGCAAAATGGCGTACTGTTCTCCGATAGACTCAATGCTCACCTCTTTATTGGTCAGAACCCTTTTCAGCACCTCCCAGGACCCCAGGTTGAGCAGCAAATCTTTTACCTGAAGAATAAGGTAACCTCCGTTGGCCTTGTGAAGCGCTCCCCCTTTGATCATGGTAAAATCTGTCGTAAGCGTTCCCAAACGGTTTTCATATTCTATCCGCCCGATCAGGTTGTAATACGTAGGGTTGGTTTCCACCACTATGGGGGCACCTCTGGTTTCCTTGTTGTCAATAATCAGGTTGACAAAGTATTTTTTCGCCGCGGCTTCCTGGCCGGACCGCTTCAGCCAGGGGAAGGGAAGCTGTTTATCGTCTTCATCGTCTCGAAAATCGCTCAGGTTTTCCACCACATCTTCCTGCAGAGCTTCCAGGTACTGAACGACCAGAGGGTAATCATCGTATTTTTCCTTGAGGTCTTCAATAAGATAATCCACGGCATAATGACCGGTTTTATGTTCCAGTTCCCTGAACTTATCTTTTAACTTTTTTTCTTCGTTCTGAATGCGACGAACGATCTCCATGGCTTTGAGCTGGACCTCCGTCGACTTTTTTTCCATCTCTTCTCGTTCTTCTTTTTCCAGCTGGTTATACTCTTCCTCGCTCATTTCTTTCCCGTCCCGGGAAGGAACGCTTAAAAAACCTGTTCCGCTGCGTTTGAGAACAAAGCCCCTCTCCCTGGCGACATTGTTAAGTTCGTCCATCAGAGAAGAACGAATTTCCTGAAATTCTTTGAGGACAGCGCCTTTCTGCCGTTCATAATCATCAGTGTTGAAGGCTTTGGGGATAGACTCGTTAAGTTCTTCCAGCAGGGCACTGATATCCCGCGCAAAAAGATTACCCAAACCGGCCGGCAAGTTAACTGCAATCGGAGCATCGGGATTTTTAAAGTTATAAAGGTAGCACCAGTCGTCAGGAACCGGTTGTTCTTCAGCCACTTCCCGGGTACTGGATCTGGCATAGCTGATTTTACCCGTTCCTGTAAGGCCGGTAACAAAAATATTATAACCATGCCGCTTAATTTTCAGACCGAACTCCATGGCGCTAACAGCTCTTTCCTGACCGATAATACTTTCCAGAGCAGGGATTTCCTCAGTAGTTTTAAATGCATAAAGTTTCGTGTCACATTTTTTAAAAACCATTTCAGCTTTCAGTTTTTCTGCGGTCATAATTCTGCCCCCTTTGGCTTCACTGCATTAATAATACCGGTAAAATAAACAAGCAATGATAAAAAAAAATAATATTGATAAATTCTCTCCGGAATCGCATTATCCTTTTAGAAAGAAAAAAAACTGGCGAAAACTTGCTTCGCCGGATTAAAGAAACCATTTAGGACAATGGGGGGCAAGCACACATTTGTCGCAAAGGGGCTTTTTAGCGCGGCACACTTTTCGCCCGTGGGCGATCAGCCGGTGATGGGTCAAAGCCCAGAGAGCAGGGGGAAGCAGCAGGCAGAGATCCTCTTCCACGGCAAAGAGATTATTTCCTTCTGTCAGCCCCATCCTGCGGCTTACCCGCAACACATGTGTATCAACGGCCAAAGCCGGCACGTTAAAAACCGTGCTGAGGATAACACTGGCCGACTTGCGGCCTATTCCGGGGAGGCTTTCCAGTTCATCCCTGGTATCCGGGACTTCTCCGCCGTTTTTTTCCATAAGTATACGGCTCAATTCCATAATCTGACGGCTTTTCCTGCGAAAAAGACCCAGGCTTTTTAACTGTTCCTCCAGGAGGGGGAGCCCCATTTCCAGGATATCTGCAGGCCCCTTTACCCTGGCAAAAAGTGTTTCGGTAACCCTGTTTACCTGCCGGTCCGTAGTCTGTGCAGAAAGGATTACCGCTACAAGGAGCTGGAAAGGATTTGTATAGTGCAAAGCCGTCTTCGCCTGAGGGTATTCCTCGGCCAGGAGACGAGAAATCTCTTGCGCTCTACTGTTCAGTTGCCCGGCACTCCTTTGCGTATTTTTCGTAACTCTTGCGCCCTTCTTCGTAAAGATCTTTTCCATAAATATCGTTAATCACCGTAACCGGAAAGT
>CAYQQF010000215.1:0-2701 GCA_964419485.1 uncultured Dethiobacter sp. | reverse complement strand
AGCACACATTAATCATAACTGGAGGTTATTAATTTTTCAAAGAGCATTTTCACGGATTACAGGAATGCTTATATAAACCTAACTGCGCTCTCTCCATCTCCCTTTTAAGAAAGTTTCTGCTGGGCAACTTCCACCATTTTTTTAAAAGCAGCAGGATCGCTGATCGCCAGTTCAGCAAGCATTTTACGGTTAACCTGTACCCCGGCTTTTTTTAAACCACTCATAAATTTGCTATATGATAGTCCATTATTTCGGGTTGCCGCGTTAATCCGGGCAATCCAAAGCCTGCGAAAATCTCTCTTGCGTACTTTTCTATCACGGTAAGCATAGGCCAGCGATTTCATGACCTGCTGATTGGCAACTCTGAAGAGTTTACTCTTAGAACCGTAATATCCCTTGGCCAGTTTAAGTACCTTTTTCCTTCTTTTCCTGGTAGTAACACTATTTTTAACTCTGGGCATCTTGCACCCTCCTTGTCAGGTTAGTTAATACGGCAGTAAAATGCTAACTCGTTTATGATCGCTTTTCGATACTAAAGAAGAACCTCGCAAATTTCTTTTTCTTTTAGGAGATTTCTTTTCCAGAATATGGCTATGGAATGCATGAAACCTCTTTATTTTACCGGTCTTTGTTTTTTTAAAACGTTTCGCCGCTCCGCGATGTGTTTTCATTTTCGGCATTTTTATGTCCCCTTTTTCCGATAATTTTATCTATACTATTATTTAGGCGAGAGAATCATCACCATGTTTCTTCCCTCAATCTTTGGATCCCTTTCCACATTGGCAAACTGCTGCAGTTCTTCAGCAAGTTTACTGCAAAGCACCCGGCCTATTTCCGGATGGGTAATCTCTCTTCCGCGAAAAACAACAGAAGCTTTGACTTTGTCTCCGTTCTGCAAAAAGCGTATGCCATTGCGAACCTTAACCTGAAAGTCATGCTTCTCAATGTTGGGACGCATTTTAATTTCCTTAACAGAGGTAGTCTTTTGTTTTTTTCGGGCTTCTTTCTCCCGTTTGCTCTGCTCAAATTTATATTTTCCGAAATCCATGATCCTGCAAACGGGAGGTTTTGCCTGGGGAGCGATATTTACAAGGTCCAGGTTTCTTTCCCTTGCCAGGTTTAGTGCATCCTCGAGAGGCATGATACCTAGTTGCTCTCCCTCAGCGCCAATAAGCCTGACCTCTCGGGCCCTAATCTTGTGATTAATCAACAATTCCTTGTTAATCTTAATTTCACCTCCGGAATCTTTCATTAAAATAAAAAAAACAGGTAACCTCACCTGCATTAATTCGCCGGTTATTGAAATCTTTACCATAACAAACCCTGGTAACAGCTCAAACGCGTCGCAAGGTGAGAAGCAGGGCTTCTTCTTTAATACGCGAATAAATATACCATAAAGGCAGGCCTTCGTCAAACACTTTTTGAAATTTTTTTGATTTATTTGGTTTTATTCTTTATTTCATTTTTAACATTTTCAATAAATTGGTTAAGATTAATTGGCCCCAAATCACCTTTTCCGCGATGTCGAAGAGCCACCGTACCGTCAGCTGCTTCCCTGTCACCGGCTATCAGCATATAAGGAACTTTTTTCATCTGAGCTTCTCTAATTTTATATCCTACTTTTTCATTTCTGGCATCAAGCTCTGCTCGAATTAATTCTTTTTGGAGACGTTCTTTTATCCCGAAGGCATATTCATGCTGCCGTTCGGTTATGGGGATGATATTAACCTGAACGGGGGCAAGCCAGAGAGGAAATGCCCCTGCGTAGTGTTCAATAAGCAGTGCCATAAAACGTTCAATAGCTCCATAAACAACCCTGTGGATCATCGCCGGACGATATTTTTTTCCATCCTGAGCAATATAATTCAAATCAAATTTTTCAGGCATCTGAAAATCAAGCTGGATTGTTCCGCACTGCCAGGTTCGTCCCAGGGAATCCTGCAGATGAAAATCGATCTTGGGACCATAAAAGGCCCCATCTCCCTCATTAATTGTATAAGAAATATTCTTCTTAACCAGTACGTTATGCAGGGCAGCAGTCGCTTTTTCCCACATCTCGTCAGAGCCCATAGAATTTTCCGGTCTGGTGCTCAGTTCGATATGGTATTCAAAGCCAAAAACCCGGTAGAATTTGTCTACAAGTTCAAGAACCCCGTTCACTTCATTTTCGATCTGTTCCGGAAGCATAAAAATGTGCGCATCATCCTGAGTAAAACTGCGCACTCTCATTAATCCATGAAGTGTTCCGGATTTTTCATGCCGGTGAACAAGTCCCATCTCCGCCAGGCGCAGGGGAAGATCCCGGTAGCTGTACATCCCCGACTTGAAAATGAGCATCGAACCGGGACAGTTCATCGGTTTGACAGCATAATCCTGTTCATCAATTTTTGTGAAGTACATATTTTCTTGATAATGTTCCCAGTGTCCAGACTGTTCCCAGAGCTTACGATTTAAAATAATCGGCGTTTCTACTTCCAGATAGCCGGCTTTACGGTGTTCTTCCCGCCAAAAGTTTTCCAGTTCCCTTCTGATGATAATACCCTTGGGATGATAAAAAGGAAAGCCCGGTCCTTCTTCGTGAAAGGAGAAAAGATCCAGATCCCTGCCAAGCCTCCGATGATCCCTTTTCTTTGCTTCTTCCAGGCGCTGCAGATACTCTTCAAGCTGTTTCGCTTTGGGAAAAGCAGTGCCATAAATACGC
>CAYQQF010000214.1:0-2779 GCA_964419485.1 uncultured Dethiobacter sp. | reverse complement strand
AGAAAAATTTAATCTTGCCGAGTATATGAACCTTCTTAATAATCCCCGGCGTTACCTGATGATTAACTTTTTAGGCGGACTTTCCAGAGGCCTGGGGATGGCTCTGGGGCTGACAATATTTGGAGCTTTTATCCTCTATGTTTTACAGCGGCTGGTGGTTTTAAATTTGCCGGTAATCGGGGACTTTCTGGCAGAACTTGTGCGTATTGTCCTGACCTACCTGTAAAACCCAATTTGCTTATTTGCACGAGGAGTTGTGAAAAGGTATGCCGGAGCTTGATCTCAATTATTTCAGCAGACTGCTGCAAAAGGAAAAGGAAGAACTTCTGGAATCCGATGCCTTTGAAGGAATAGGGGTGCACACTTCTTTCAGGGAGAGCATACAGGAACTTTCCCTGCTCGACAACCATCCGGCCGATATCGGATCGGAACTTTTTGAACGGTCTAAAGACCTTTCTCTGCATGAAAAGCGTCTCAATACTTTGAAAGAGATTAATGAAGCTCTTCAGAGAATTGCACTGGGTGAATACGGTGTTTGTACCCTTTGTGGCCGACAAGTTGAGAAAGAACGGCTGGAGGCGATTCCCTACACCCCTTACTGTTTTACGTGCAGGCAGGGCCTTGAGAGGGAAGAAGCCGAAAACAAAGAGAACAGCGACAGGCCAGTCGAAGAATTTAACCTTTATCCTCCTTTTAAGCGCACCTTTATAGAAGGGAACAGCTGGTTTGACGGCAAAAATGCCTGGGAAGAGGTCGCCGAATATGGAACGGCAAGTTCTTTGCAGGATAATCTGCCAAACTATGATCAAGATTTGGACCGGGGTGAAGGGGATGAGGACAATGCTGAAGTCAGGAGGAAAAAACGAAAAAAATTTCATTAATGCTCATAAAAACCATTTTATGAAAGCTTGCTTTTTTGCTTTAGCCTTTTTTGTTATAGCCGGCGATCAGTTGAGCAAGAACTGGATTGTCCGGCAGTTTGAACCTGGAGATTCGTGGCCTTTAATAACAGGTATTTTTCACTTAACATATGTAAGAAACCCGGGTGCCGCTTTTGGTGTTTTGGCATTCCGGAGTTCTTTTTTCATTATTATTTCACTATTAATGATTTTTTTAATTATCTATGGAGAGCGTTTTTTCCCTAAAAATAATTTTTCACTTCGTCTGGCCATGTCATTGTTGCTGGGTGGAGCGATTGGTAATCTTATCGACCGGATGAGGTATGGATATGTAATTGATTTTTTTGATTTTTTTATATGGCCAGTTTTTAACGTGGCGGATATTGCTCTGGTTGTGGGAGTTTTCTCCCTTGTTTATGGTTTATATAAGAATCGGGATTTTATTTTTTAAATAACTATGGAATGTGCCAGCGATGGAGAAAAAGGTATTTTGGGTAGAAGAAGAGGAAGACGGATATCGTTTAGATCATTTTTTAACTTTCCGGGATAGTTCTTTTTCCCGCTCTTACTGGCAAAAAATTTGCCGGCAGGGTAATGTGCTTATTGAAGGACAGGTGGAAAAAAAGAACGGGGCAAAGTTAAAAACCGGCCAGCAGGTAGAGGTTTATATTCCTCCTCCGGAGATGATGGAGGCCGTACCGGAGGATATTCCCCTTAATATCGTTTTTGAGGATGGGGATATTCTGGTCATCAATAAACCTCGCGGGATGGTTGTCCATCCCGCTGTAGGCCATCGCCGGGGAACCCTTGTCAATGCTTTGCTGGCCCACTGTGGTGATTTATCCGCCATTGGCGACAAAATCAGGCCTGGTATTGTTCACCGTTTGGATAAGGATACGACCGGATTATTGATGGTAGCCAAAAATGAAACAGCCTTTCGAGAGCTTAGCGCTCAATTAAAAAACCGGAGCGTTAAAAGAGAGTACCGGGCTATTGTGCATGGTTCTCCCAGGTTACGGGAAGGAACGATTGATGTTCCTCTGGGAAGAGATCATCTGGACCGCAAAAAATTTGCTGTAAGCAAGGACGGCACAGGAAGAAGAGCAGTAACAAATTTTCGGGTACTTAAGAAAAAAACTTATTTTTCGCTTCTTTCTCTCCATCTGGAAACAGGTCGAACCCATCAGATCCGGGTTCATTTGGCTTCGATTGGCTGCCCGGTTGTAGGCGATCCTCTTTATGGCCCCAGACGGTCGCCTTATCGAGATTTGGGGCAGTTGTTACATGCCAGAACCCTGGGTTTTATCCATCCCTCTCGTGGAGAGTATATGGAATTTGTGGCGGAGCCGGGAAAAGAGTTTTCATTATTTTTTAACGGGGAGGAAGGTTAATTGAGGCGTTTTGTCAGAGTGATCATGGACGAAGATGGCATCCGCCGGGCGTTGACACGTATCTCGTACGAAATTGTGGAAAAAAATAAAGGGATTCAGGATGTTGTTCTGGTTGGGATAAAAAGAAGGGGTGGGCCGTTAGCGTACCGTCTTGCCGAGTTTATCCAAAAAAACGAGGGGATAAGCCCGCTGGTCGGCCTGCTGGATATTACGCCCTACCGGGATGACAGAACGGAAAAAAACAGTATTCAGACTAAAGAAGAAAATGCTGCTTTAACATTGGAGGTGGCAGAGAAAATTGTCGTTCTGGTGGATGATGTTCTTTTTACCGGACGTTCGGTGCGGGCGGCTATGGAAGCATTAATAGACCGCGGCAGGCCGCGCATGATCCAGCTGGCTGTTTTAATAGACCGCGGGCACAGGGAGCTTCCCATCAGACCAGATTTCGTCGGGAAAAATGTTCCCAGCAGACGTACAGAAAATATCGCT
>CAYQQF010000213.1:0-2786 GCA_964419485.1 uncultured Dethiobacter sp. | reverse complement strand
GGTAAGAAGAAAGCTCAAAACCGCTCCCACCAGCAGCGCTATTAATCCCCCCCAAAAAACGGCTAAGAAAATAGAACGAGAAAACTGTTCCTCCAGCGTTAGCACTGCCCTTGATGTTTGCGGCTTAATAATAATGGTACCTATTTTTTCATCTTCATAATAAAGGGGTGTTCCCTGCTCTAAGAGCTCCTTTGATACAGTATCACCCGTCTTTTCCTGGTGAGAATCGAACAGCACTTTCCCCTGTGTATCAACAAGCAGCAACTCCTCGCCCGGCAATAATCCGCGGATACCGCCTCTAATGTGGCCCTGCCCGGCAGCGGAACCCTGCCCCCTGGGACGTTGAAAAATATTTTCCACGCCCTCCCAGCTTCCCTGACGAAGATAATATAATTTAAAAAAAGCCTCCCACTGCTCTGCAACTACGCTGCGGTAACTTTCCGTATAGCGATCAAATATAGTATCGATGTAAGCGCGGGAGGTAAAGGCCATAACAGCTACCGCTACAGCTATCACGATAATAAATGCACTTAAGAGTCTAGTTCGTATTTTCACATCTGCGAAAGCGAGAGCAAATCCCCGCTTGTAAACCTCCCGTATGATTAATTACCGGCGAAGAATTTATATCCTATTCCAAAAACAGTAATGATATGATTGGGGTTTGCAGGGTCATTTTCTACCTTCTTGCGCAAATTGCTGATATGCGTATCAATAGAACGCTCGTAGCCGCTGTATGCTTCTCCCAGGCAGTTTTCTAAAAGCTGCAGACGGCTGAAAACTCTCCCCGGATAACGGGCCATCAGGGCTAAAATATTAAATTCCGTAGGAGTAAGAAAGAGCTCCTTTTCACCTTTTTTAATGTGATGGTTTTCTATATCCAGATAAAACCGGCCCCTGACAATTAGTTTTTCATGTGTTTCGCTCCGGTTTCCTTGCAGAACACTGCGGCGCAAGACAGCTCTTACGCGCGCTGCCAGCTCAGCCAGGCTAAAGGGCTTGGTAACATAATCATCCGCTCCCATCTCCAGGCCGACGATACGATCGGTTTCCCGGGATTTCGCCGTTAAAATAATTATGGGAATATTTTTATTTACCCGCAGCTGCCGGCAGATTTCCAAACCGTTTATATCGGGCAACATAAGATCTAAAATAACCAGATCCGGCGACTTCTCTTCAACCAATTTCACGCCGCCGGCTCCATCCCCGGCAAGAAACACCTCCGCCCCTTCGTTTTCCAAATACTCCTTGAGCATCTGAGCTATCTTCATTTCATCTTCTATGATCACAAGCTTATGTTTTACGGTCAAAGGAGACTCTCCTTCCCTGTCAACCGGGAACATGCTCACGAAAACATTGTACACATTATCCCTGCGCCTTTCAAGCCAGCACAGAAATTGCTGCAGTGCTTGAAAGGCGCAGGGCGTCAGCAATATTTTATTACAGACCTGCCCCTGGCTTACTGCCGATTCTATTCCCTAAAGAACCGCCTTTACTTTCATTTTTATTCCAGGCATGCTTAAACGATCTTTGTTCAGGACGAAATGTTCTTTTCCTGGCATATTCATTGCCTGCAAATTGTTCCTGTAAATCTTCAGGGATGTAAGGAGCGATCGCCTCCCGCTTCTGTTCTTTTAGTTCCCATACTTCCTCACGAACTTCCTTAAGTTTTTCCCGGTCGCCCGATACCCTGAAACTCTGCATTTTTTCCCGGAGAATAATCATTTTATCGTGATACTCTTGAATGATTTTCTCTACCTGCACCCTGTTTTCTTCAGACAGCATGTCTAAAAAACAGGGACGCACGGCAGCCCCTTGCGGAGCTGTTACATTTCCAGCGGCAAAAACAAGTTGACTGGCTCCCAAAAAGCATATCCCTAATATCAGAAAAAGTACTATCACCTTACGCATCTTGTCACCCCCTTTCCATGGTTTCATTATATCCGGAGGGTTTTAAGATCTGTTGGAGAGAATATCAAGATCTTGTTAAGATTTTATAAGGGAATTTCCTGGCGGTGTTGAAGGACGGGGGCGAAGAGTTCCCCTTTGGTACACAGGCGGGGAAGGATAGTATGGATATTAAAAGCTGAAGGAAGCAGGGACGGCTCGGTCAGTTCTTCCCATAACAGGGGTGCTGAAACCGGCGCACCCTGCAAAGGACGGGGCGAATAAGGGGCGACAAGGGTTTTTCCCCGGGCGTTTTGTAAATAATCAAGATAAATTCTGTCTCCCCGCATGGAAACCCTTCTTACTGTTGTGGTTATCTCCGGAAGCTCGTCTTCCAGATCCTTAAAGATACCCTCCGTGAAATTCCTAACCTGTTCATAAGAGTATAAGGGTTTAAGGGGCAGATAAACCTGGATACCCAGTGAACCGGAGGTTTTTGGATAGGCGGCAAGGCCCCTTTGTATTAAAATATTGTGCAGAGCCAGGGCAACCCGGCAGACTTCTGCAAAGGGGAGTTCCGGTGGGGGATCCAGATCAAAAACAGCAAAATCAGGTTTTTCCGGAAAATTTATGGAAGAAAGCCAGGGATGGATCTCCAGCACAGCCTGGTTTCCCAACCAGGCGAGGGTTTCCGGCTCACTGCAAAGAATGTAGCGGGTTTCTTTTTCACTGCCTTGAAAGTCGGCCGTTTTTAACCAGGAAGGTGCTCCCGCAGGGATATTCTTCTGGAAAAAACCGGGCTTGCGGATGCCTCCCGGAAAACGTTGAAAGACCAGGAAACGATCTTGTAAATGCGGCAGCAAATAGGGAGATACTTCCAGGTAGTATTTGATCAGGTGGTA
>CAYQQF010000212.1:0-2800 GCA_964419485.1 uncultured Dethiobacter sp. | reverse complement strand
ATTCTTCGTAATTCTAAGAATAACGGAGATATTGAAAGATAATCTTCAAGAATAGAGATAGGAGATGTAATCCCTTGACAATCAATGAAAGCGCTTTTTCACCCGCCAGGCTTCTGGTCGGTGGATTTGGGGCAATGATTATTACGGGAACTGTACTGCTTTCTCTTCCCATAGCAACTCAGACAGGTGAGATTAGCTTTATAAATGCTCTTTTTACAGCTACCTCGGCTGTATGTGTCACAGGGCTGGTGGTGGCGGATACCGGAACATTTTATACCATTTTTGGGCAGTTCGTAATCATGTTGCTGATCCTGGGCGGGGCGCTGGGGTTTATGACTTCAGCGACACTTATTTTTGTCTTACTCGGCAAGAGGATTAGATTAAAAGAGCGGTTAGTGATTAAAGAAGCGCTCAACACTTCTTCATTACAAGGCGTTGTGGCGCTTATTATTTCTATTATAAAAATGGCCGCTTTTGCCATTATTGCAGGAAGTCTTTTGTTGAGCATTCGTTTTGTCCCCCAATTTGGTTGGAGCAAAGGGCTCTTTTTTTCCTTATTCCATGCTGTTTCTGCTTTCGGCAATGCCGGATTTGATTTGTTCGGAGAATACAGGAGTTTAACTGGTTATGTTGCTGATTACCTGGTAAGCGGGACAATTCTCGCCCTTTTTCTTTTTGGAGGGCTGGGTTTTACCGTTGTTCTTGATCTTATACATAAGAAAAAAGCAATCCATTTTGCCCTGCATACCAGAATGGTTTTATTTGTGACGGTACTTTTGCTGGTATCGGGAACATTAATTATATATCTTCTTGAATTTAAAAATCCACAAACTATGGGACAAATGGGAGCAGGCAACAAATTGTTTGCAGCTTTTTTTACGGCAGCGGCACCCCGTACAGCAGGATTCAGCGTTTTACCCACCGATCTCCTGCACCCGGCCACTATTTTTCTTCTTATTTCACTGATGTTTATAGGGGCTTCACCCGCTTCTACCGGGGGCGGGATTAAAACAACGACATTTGCTGTTCTCTTGGCAACAATTAAAGCCCAAATAGCAGGTAATAAAGATGTCGTTCTCTTTGAAAAAAGTATCCCGGGGGAACTTATTTTTAAAGCATTGACCATTGTTTTTACGGCTTTTTCACTGATTTTTTTTATAATATTTTCACTGGTAATTGTTGAGAATAAAGCAGTGTCCAGTCTTATTTTTGAAGTATTTTCCGCTTTTGGTACTGTTGGACTCAGCACGGGGATTACTCCAGATCTAACGACAACAGGAAAAGTGCTGATCATTATTACCATGTTTACAGGGCGTCTTGGACCTTTAACCATGCTTTTAGCACTTACCAGGAAAGCACGACCTGTTGGCGTGAAATATCCTGAAGAGAAGATCCTGATCGGATAGAACATCAAATTCCGAACCCGAAAGGAGAATGTCGCTCTTAGGAGTTCATCATGAAGAGAAAAATGTTTGGAGTTATTGGGGCCGGAAGATTTGGTGAAAGTCTGGCTGTTGCTCTTTCTGAAATGGGACATGATGTTCTAATCGTAGATAGCAACGAGAAAGTTATCCAGGAACTGGCAGACAAAGTTACGCATGCTGTCCAGGCTGATTCTACCAATGAACACATTATTAAAACCCTGGGGCTGAAAAATTTTGATAAGGTTGTAGTAGCTATCGGCGATTTGGAAGCAAGTATCCTCACCTGCCTTATTTTAAGAGAGCAGGGTGTAAAACATATTATCGCCAAGGCACATACTTCCCTTCATGGAAAATTACTGGAAAAGATCGGAGTTGACCGGGTTATTTTTCCGGAACGGGATATGGGTATTCGACTGGCAAAAAATCTTCTGTCAAGCAGTGTCCTCGATTATATAAATCTATCTCCCGATTATTCCGTAACTGAACTTCTCGCCCCGACCTTTATGGTAGGAGCATCTCTGGGTGATCTCGAACTCCGGGCAAAATATGGAGTTAATGTGATAGCTATACGTTCCGGGGAGAAGATTAATATTTCTCCCATGGCAACGGATGTAATTAATGAAAACGATTTACTGGTTATACTCGGTGATAATAAAGCTGTAGAGAAAATAGCAAAGGAATAGTATGGGACGATGGATACGAATGCACCTCTTTCTGCTCGTTTATTAAAGGAATATCGAAAAATGGCCCAAAGAAAGTTTAGAACTCAACAAGGGAAAATGATTTTAGAAGGAGTCCAGCTTGTCAAGGAAGCCCTGTTAGCAGGTGTTGAACTGGAAAGTCTGCTTTACACTCCTCAGTTTGCGGCAAGACCAAGTGCAAAAGAACTGCTTGCCGGAGTCGGCAAAGCAAGAGTTTTCCCGGTTGATCCCGCTACTTTTGCTTCAATAGCCGAAACAGAAACACCGCAGGGGATTGCCGCCATGGCACGTATTCCGGAACAACGGACAGATATTTTTTTCCAGGAAAAGGGTTTTTTTCTGCTACTGGACAGGATACAGGATCCGGGCAATTTGGGGACAATTATTAGAACAGCGGCTGCGGCAGGTGTAAGCGGTATTATTCTTCTACAGGGTACAACGGACCCCTACAGCCCCAAAGTCTTGAGGTCATCCATGGGAGGTGTTTTTTATGTTCCTATCGTCCATGAGAATGATCTGCCGGACTGGTTTGAAAAGATAAAAAGACAGGGTGTGCAGCTAATTGCTGCTGACCCGAAAGGGACCATGCCATACTACAATATTGATTTTAGAAAGTCTACTGCAGTTATTATCGGCAATGAAAGCGGGGGAGTGGGGAAAATGCTTCTGGAAAAA
>CAYQQF010000211.1:0-2820 GCA_964419485.1 uncultured Dethiobacter sp. | reverse complement strand
TTTTAAAGCGGGTCCAAAATTCTCTGTAAAAACTGGCAAAATTCTTTTCTCTGATCGCCAGTCGTACTTCTTTGACAAAATTGGCCAGGAAAAAAAGATTATGGTAAGTTGTCAAGCGCAGGCCAAGAATTTCATTTGACTTGAGGAGATGCCGGATATAGGCACGACTGTAATTACGACAACAATAACAACTGCAACCCGGATCAATGGGCCTCATATCCCGGGCAAATTCTGCGTTTCGTATTGTCAGATACCCTTCGGGAACCATAACTCGTCCGTTGCGGGCGATTCTCGTGGGTAAAACGCAATCAAAAAGATCTACCCCTCTGGCGATGCCTTCCAGCAGCGTATCGGCAGAGCCTACCCCCATCAGGTATCTCGGCTTTTCTTCAGGAAGCAGAGGAACAGAAATATCAAGCATCTCATTCATTAATTCCGCGGGTTCTCCGACACTTAGCCCGCCAATAGCATATCCTGGGAAATCCATTTCTGTTAGAGCCGAACAACATTTTTGCCTCAGTTCGGAATAAAAACCGCCTTGCACAATTCCGAATAAAGCTTGTTTTTCCCATGCATGATGTGCATTTTTACTGCGCTCTGCCCAGCGAATAGTTCTCTCCATCGCCTCGCGGGTTTCTTCAAAAGTTGACGGATAAGAAATGACATGATCAAGAGGCATCATAATATCCGATCCCAAAATGTTTTGCACCTGAATGGCTTTTTCAGGAGTAAAAAAGTGGGGCGAACCATCAATATGGGAGCGGAATGTCACTCCTTCTTCGGAAACCTCTCGCAATGAATTAAGGCTAAAAACCTGGAAGCCCCCGCTGTCTGTTAAAATAGGAAGATCCCAGTGCATAAATCTGTGTAATCCTCCAGCCTCAAGTATAACATCCGTACCCGGTCGAAGGTATAAATGATACGTATTACTGAGAATAATCCCTGCACCGGTTTCTTTTATTTCTTCCGGCGTCATTGCTTTTACAGTACCCTGTGTACCAACGGGCATAAAAGCAGGAGTTTCAATCACCCCCCTTTTTGTCATTAACAACCCTGTCCGGGCTTCTTGGTCCCTGCTGGTTTCAATCCATTTGATTGCCATAACCACACCTTATCACAAGTATAAATAAGAAAAACACCAATGTCAAATCCAACCGCATTTCTCATTAATTGCCTGTTATTTAAAGCAGGAGCATACAATCCCCAAAACTATAAAATCGGTATTTTAATTTGGCCGCTTCATTATATGCCCGCAAAGTATTCTCTCTTCCGGAAAAAGCCGAAACAAGCATTAAAAGAGTGGAGCGGGGAAGGTGAAAATTAGTTAACAGGGCATCCGTTGCTTTGAAATTATAACCGGGATAAATAAAGATGTTTGTTTCTCCCTCTCCTTCTCTCAAGAAACCCTTTTCATCACTTTGTGTTTCCAGGACCCGGCAGCAAGTCGTTCCCACGGCTATTACCCTGCAGCCTGCTTTTTTGGTTTTGTTTATCTTTTCAACCGCTGCAGCGGATATATTATAATATTCGCTGTGCATTTGATGCTCGTGAAGATACTGTGTTTTTACCGGACGGAAAGTCCCAAGGCCAATATGCAGGGTAAGAAATACCCAATCGATTCCATGGTTTTGCAGATCTTTAAAAATAGAAGGTGTAAAATGAAGCCCTGCTGTAGGAGCTGCAGCTGAACCTCTGTTACGTGCGTAAACGGTTTGGTACCGTTCACCGTTTTGTAGTTCTTTTTTAATATAAGGAGGAAGGGGAACTTTTCCCAGGTCGTTAAGAATAGCATCGAGAGGATTACCATTGGTTTTGAAGAAAATAACTCTGTTCCCGGAAGGAAGCACATCCAATATTTCCGCTTCAAGCTGCCCTTCTCCAAAATAAAGGCAGGTTCCCGGACGGGTTCTTTTTCCCGGAGAACACAGGGCTTCCCAAGAAAACTCATCAAAAGGCCTTAAAAGCAGTATTTCTATACGTCCGCCGCTTTTTTTATTGCCGAAAAGACGTGCAGGCAACACCCTCGTATCGTTTAAAACGAGAAGGTCGCCAGGTTGCAGCAAAGAAGGCATTTCATAAAAAAAATGATGCTCCCGCGCACCTGTTTTTCTGTGAAGAAGCATAAGCCTGGAATGGTCTCTTTGAGGAAGAGGCTCCTGGGCAATCAGTTCAGCAGGAAGGCAGTAAAAAAAATCATCGGTCTTTAGCATCTATCTGCACCATAACCTCTCAATATCCGCTATTAATTACTGCTCCCGGGTAATAAAAGGCTAGAATTTCCCTGTAACTTTGCCCTGCTCTGGAACGATTATAGGCTCCGTTCTGACTCATCCCAACCCCATGTCCCCAGCCGCGGCCATCAAAAATAAAAGCTTCATAAGGAACTGTAGAATACCCTACTGAACCAAGAACTGCAAAACTTTCTCCCAGCAGCATCTTTTTAAAACCAGCTTTTCCGTCGGCCCATTTTCCTTCGAGTTCAGAAAAACTCTCTTTTTTTTCTATCCCATTTGTACTGGAGGCAATCCATACCCTGGATTCAGGTTCTTCTCTGACAGTAAAGAGCGTGCTTTTAATTTTATCGCTACCCAGCACTGTTCTAATTTTCTCCTTCAAGAGTGAAAAAATCCTGCCTCCGGTTTCCTGAAAGACCAGTTCATTAACCCTCCCGCTGGGAAAAGAAGAGGCAACTGTAATACCTTCTATCACTCCGGGATTTGTATATCCCTCCGAAACAAGAAGACCGGCAATTTTCTCGCAGGGAATATCTGCTTCCCAAATAGCATAGGAGTGAACTACCATATTGCTGATCCCCAGGGG
>CAYQQF010000210.1:0-2844 GCA_964419485.1 uncultured Dethiobacter sp. | reverse complement strand
AGTTGAAACTACGCGGGAAGTAAAACAAAACCTGGAAAAACGTCTGGGAATTCGCCTGAAGAGCGTTGCTATCGCTGCAGCAGGGCGAGCATTAAAAACGCGTCGTTATTTAATGGAAAGAGAACTCCCCGCAACCCAGAGAATACGCCATGAAGAGATAGCCACCCTGGAACTGGAAGCAGTAGAAAAAGCACGTCTTGCCCTGATTGATGAAGAAATTGATACATCTGCAGATCGCTACTACTGCGTAGGCTATACCACAGTAGCCTACTTTCTGGACCAGTATCCTATTACAAGCCTCGTCGGTCAAAGGGGCAACAAAATGGGCATTGAGGTCCTGACCACTTTTCTTCCCCAGGTTGTCATCGACAGCCTTATTACCGTTGTGGAAAAACTGGAACTTTCCGTACATAATCTCACCCTGGAACCCATAGCCGCTCTGAATGTTACCATTCCGCAGGAATACCGCTCTCTAAACCTGGCCCTGATCGATGTGGGAGCCGGCACCTCGGATATTGCCATTACCCATAAGGGTTCGGTAATCGGCTATGCCATGGTCCCACTGGCAGGAGACGAAATAACTGAACATATTGCCGAAACATATCTCCTGGACTTTAATACGGCTGAAGCGGTTAAACTGATGCTGACACAAAAAAAAGCAACTATTTCTTTTAAAGATATTATTGGAAACAGCTATCACCTCCCCATGGAAGAACTTTTAACGTCTCTGGAACCAGTCGTGAACAAAGTCGCTGCCGAAATTACTTCGACGATAAAAGAGTACAACAACGGTCCCCCTCGGGCAGTGTTTCTGATCGGCGGAGGAAGCCAGACCCCCTTTTTAAGAGAAAAAATTGCCGAAAACCTGCAACTCCCCCTGGAGATGGTAGCCATACGGGGAAGGGAAATCGTGCAGAAAATACTTTATAACGGAAAAAAACTGAAAGGGCCCGAATCAATTACTCCTTTCGGCATTGCCGTCTCCGCATTGCATAAAGATTACTTCGGTTTTTCCTACCTGACAGTCAATGAAAAAGTAGTTCGCCTGCTTGATACGGAAAACCTCAAAGTTGGAAATGCTCTTATCGCTGCAGGATTCAATCCCCAAAAATTGTTGGGCCGGCGCGGTCCTGGAATGAAAATTTTTCTCAACGGTAAAGAAAAATTTTTCCCGGGCAATGCCGGAGAAAGCGCCAAAATATGTGTTAACGGCTCTGAAGCATCCCTGGAAACAACAGTTAAAAACAACGATAAAATAGAAATCGAAGAAGCAAAGAACGGCTACCCCCGGGAAATAAAAATTATGGATATTCTCCCACGGGAAAACAATCAAATTTTCATCAATGATCAGCCCTCCTTGCTCCCACTTTCCGTCTTCCTCAACGGGGAAAAAGCAAAACCCGAAACATTTGTAAAAAACGGCGACCGGCTGGATTGGCAGCACGAAACCCTCAAAACACTCCTGGAGCTCATGGAGCTGGAGGCAAATTCTATTTCCTGGAAAATAAACGGCCTGGAAGCGGACCTGGAACAAAAATTGCATCCCGGAGACAAGATCGCTTTGCAGGTTCTTCGTGAAAAAGAATCAAATACGGGAAACGATGAACAGAAAAAAAAGAATAAAGCCATGCTCACTCTCAGGGTAAACGACAGCGAGATCTCCGTCCCGGCAGAGCCTTCCCCTTGCTTCGTTAACATTTTTGATTATATCAACTTTGACCGCAGTAAACCACGAGGCAAATTAGTGATGACCCATAACGGAAAACCTGCCTCCCTGACCGGGAAACTAAATCATGGAGATCAAATTGCCGTTTATTGGGATTTAAAATCGGAATTTGACGAAAAATGAAATATTTTTATAGTCTTAATTGGCAATTATAAGGGAGAATTTACTTTTTTATGAAAAAAAGTATTGACTATCCGTGGCAATTACTGGTATAATACGTCTTGGCATAATAAGTCGAAAATTGTAAAAAGGGGTGAGAGGGGTTTGAAATCAACCGGAATTGTGAGGAAAGTGGATGAGTTAGGACGAGTAGTTATCCCCATTGAACTACGCCGCACCCTGGGGATCAGCGTGAAGGATGCTCTGGAAATTTACGTAGACGGTGAAAAAATTATTCTTAAAAAATATGAACCGGCCTGTATTTTCTGTGGTAATGCCGACGGCATTATACAGTTCAGCGGGCGAATAGTATGCCAGGATTGCATCAATAAAATGGCGGGTTATTAAACAGTGCAAACGCTTATCCAGATTATAGAACAAACTACCGGGGCATTCCGTTTTTAGGAGGAAGCCCTTTTTTTTACTCCAGGTTATTGCTTTTTTTTAATTCCAGCATTAATGAGTAAGCATCCCTCCTGGATATGGGCAGAAATTCCGCGGCGATCCTGGCTGCTTCTGCAGGCTTGGTCCCGCTTTGGACAGCTTCGCATATTTTTTTTCGGGCTTTATCTTTAATTGCTCTGTCTTCATCCTCTGTCGGCCTTGACCGGGAGAATGCTCCTTTAAACGAATCCAGGGGAGAAATAACAAGAGTAATTTCTCCCCTCGGAACAGTCTTACGGAAATGCTCCAAGAGCTGGCCGGGGGTTCCCCTGATCACCTCTTCAAATTTTTTGGTCAGTTCCCTGCAGGTGACGACCTCCCTTTTCTCCATCACTACCGCCATCTCTTCCAGCGTATCCAGCAACCTGTGCGGGGATTCGTAAAGCACAATAGTTTTTTCTTCCCTGGAAATCGCCTCCAGCTCTTTTCTCCGATGGTTTTTTTTACGGTTCAGAAAACCCCAAAAAACAAATTTAACACCGGGATAAGCGGAGTTTACCAGCGATGTCAAGACT
>CAYQQF010000209.1:0-2909 GCA_964419485.1 uncultured Dethiobacter sp. | reverse complement strand
CGGTTATCTTGACATCTTTCTTTAATTCTTTCCTAAACGTCCAGACAACCTCCCTGATTTCATTTTCAAACCGGTGCAGTTCATTCCCTTTAAAGACAATATGATAGCGAAAATAGCCTTCTTTTTTTTGAAGAGGAGCAGGAAAGGGTTCTGAAAGAACAGGACCATCCTGCTCTGTTAGCGGCAATCCAGCCAGCAGCTTCTTCTTTAGTTCCAGGGCATAGTATCCGGCTTTGTCCTCATCCGGGGAACTGCAGCAAAATAAAATCATCTCTGAAAAAGGAGGATAGGCAAGAAGTGAGCGCCTTTCGGCTTCTTCTTCAATGAAACCTTTATAATCGTGTGAAGCAGCCCTTCTGATGCTGTAATGCCAGGGAGTATAAGTCTGGATAATTACTTTTCCTTTTTTTGCACCTCTTCCAGCCCTGCCAGCCACCTGAGATAATAGCTGGAAAGTTCTCTCGCCGGCTCTAAAGTCGGCAAGATGCAGCGTAACATCTGCAGCAACCACTCCTACCAGAGTTACTCCCGGAAAGTTCAAACCTTTTGCGACCATCTGGGTTCCGATAAGCACCTGCGCTTTCCGTTCGTTAAAAGCTTTCCACATTTTATAGTGTGCCCCTTTTACCGCTGTTGCATCGCTATCCATGCGGATAATTTTCACACCGGGGAAACGCACGGCCATTTCTTTTTCTACTTTTTGAGTCCCCAGCCCAAAACCTCTTAAATAGGGGCTGTGACACTCCGGACAGATAATGGAGACATCGCTTTTGTATCCGCAGATATGACATTGAAGATGCTCCGGTGATGTATGATAAGTAAGAGAAACAGAACAAAAAGGACATCGGATGACGTGGCCACAAACTCTGCAGAGTTGAAAACCGGCAAAACCTCGCCGGTTAAGAAAGAGAATCACCTGATCTCCTTCTTCCAGAGTTTTTTCCATGGAGTAAAGCAAGGCCCGGCTGAAAATACTCCGGTGTTTCTGTTTGAATTCCCTGCGCATATCCACAATCTCAACGGCAGGCAACAAGCGCCCCTCTACTCTTTCGGAAATTTCCAACAGGTCTAATTCTTTCTTTTTAACCATCAGATATGAATCAAGAGAAGGAGTTGCGCTGCCCATGAGTAAAAGAGCTCTATGATAAGCGGCCCTCCTTCTGGCGACATCACGAGTGTGATAGCGGGGAGTTTCTTCCTGCTTGTATGTATTCTCATGCTCTTCATCAATAACAATCAGACCGATATTGTCCAGAGGAGCAAAAACAGCGGAACGCGCTCCGAGGACAATTCTGGCTTCCCCTCTTTTCACCTTCCACCACATATCATATCTTTCCCCTGGCGACAGGTTGCTGTGCAGCAAGGCAAACTGTCCGGCAAAGCGTCCTCTGAACTGATCAATTATCACCGGCGTCAAAGCTATCTCAGGAACCAGGATTAAAACAGTTCTCCCCTGATTTAAAACTTTTTCCGCCGTGCGAAAATACAGTTCCGTCTTTCCGCTCCCGGTTATTCCGTAAATTAAAAAATTTCTCCGCTTTTCCTCGAGCCCTTTTAAAATTTCCTGCCAGGCCGTTTTCTGCTGACCTGCCAGGACCAGCCCGGGCAGTAAGTCCGTTTCAATCAGCTTTTCATCCCAGGGAATCCGAACCTGCGGCAGCTTATCCACTTTTAAAAAACCCTTCTTCACAAGTGCAGTAAGGCTCTGGCGGTTGGCGCCCGTCTTCCTCCGCAAACTGTCCCAGGCAACTCCTTTTTCTCCCGCAGCTGCTGCAAGCTCTAAAATTAAAGACTGGCGCAGTGCCTTTTTTCTGAGCCTGCTGCTTTCATCCAACAAAAAGGCCTTATTTTGGAGCGGAAGAACCAGTTCGCTGTATTTTGGTTTAATCCTATCTCTCCCCGGCGGCAGACAAAGGTGAATTGCTTCAATCCAGCGGGAAAAAAAACGCCTTGCTACCCAGCAGCTTAAATCTACCAGCTCCGGCGAAAGATGGGCGGCCGAATCCTCCACTCTCAGTATTTGTTTTGGATTTCCAACGGAGGTTTCCTCTTCCAGTGCAACAACAAAAGCTTTAACGGTCCCGGAACGAAAAGGAACAGTCACCTGGGATCCGACCTGCACCTTCTCCTGCAGTTCCGGGGGCACCAAATAATCAAAAGGCTTGTCAACGCCATCAGTAACCAGATCAACAATAACCCGCGCATACTGTTTAACCGCCACGTTTAAAGGCACATCCTTTTTATAAAAAGATAAAACAACAGTTTTAATATTCCTGAAGATATATTATAATAAAATATAAAAAATAAAAAGGGGCACAGAAACCTGATAAAATTTAAAATACGCCAAGTAGTTCAACAAAATAAGAGCTGGATCATCCTGGCAGCTTTTTTCTTTTTTCTCGGAATTGTCGTCTCTTTAATGCCTCTGGGGGAAACACAATTTGTCCTTATCGATTTATCAGCAAGCCAGCAGGAAATAATGCAGGAAATGGCCGAATTGATTTTTACGAGTCCGCCTGTAATCGGGATAGCCATTCTTTTTTTTAATAACCTTCTTGCTTCCCTGTACGTTGTGCTGCTGGGAATAATACTGGGGCTCCCCCCACTTCTGAGTCTTTTTACCAACGGGGCTTTTCTGGGAAGCGTGATGAGCGGCCTGAGCCATGAGGGGGTTAGTGCACTGACTTTTGTTTCTCTTGGAGTTCTTCCCCACGGCATTTTTGAACTGTCGGCCTTTTTTCTTGCAGCAGCTTTTGGCCTAAAGCTGGGATTCCATATCATTTTCCCTTTGCCGCAAAAAAAACGGGGGGAAAGCATCATTTTCATCTGGAAAGAATTCTGGGCTATCCTGCCCCTTGTCCTGAACCTGCTGATTCTGGCCGCTGTTATTGAAATCCTCATAACTCCCC
>CAYQQF010000208.1:0-2912 GCA_964419485.1 uncultured Dethiobacter sp. | reverse complement strand
CCTTCGCAGCGTGAAAAAAACTTAGCCAGGTCCTGAAGATGGCCTACCGTGTTAACAAAAACCAGTACTCCTTCTCCGCTGTTCAGGAGATGGCTCAAAAACCGTCTCTTTTCCTTCATCTCTCTCCTGTCAACAAGGGTTAGATCTTTTTCCCGGTGTTCGTCGCTGTAGAAAAAATCATAGACCTCCAATTGAAGATTGTCGTCTCCTCTCCACCGGTCAAAAGAGACAGAAAACAGTACATTTATTTTACGAAATAGTTTACACAAAGGTAAATTATTTTTTCCATTAAAACTGATACCTCTGAAAAAAATATTATTTGTCTGTAGCCCCAGCTGCAGATGGCGCCCGTCCTGCCCGACTTCTTTTACCCTGACGAGAGACCAGTTTTCCCCGGCAAAAACCGGACCTGGATTCCCTTCGCCAAACGGTTCCAATATCTCAAGACATTCGACAAGCCGGGGAGTAATCATTTCCGGCTCCAGAACCAGTTCAACGGGAATTTTCTGAATCGGCCCCTCCTCCTGGAAATAATCCTCTGCCAGGCCATTTAATTTCTCCGTCAGGAGAGGCAGATGTTCTTCTTTTACTGTCAAACCGCAGGCCTGCCGGTG
The DNA here is from genome assembly GCA_964419485.1 of uncultured Dethiobacter sp. GTDB lineage: Bacteria > Bacillota > Dethiobacteria > DTU022 > UBA8154 > DUNV01. The sequence continues at coordinate 2,298 of CAYQQF010000208.1, read as the reverse complement.
TCCTCCATACTCCAGCAGCAGAGAGCCGCACTTTTTTAAAGCCCCGGTAATATCAAAGCCTCCGCAGCTTCTACCAGAACCCTTGCCCGTGCCCTCTCCCAGGGCAAGCAATATGACAGGAATATGATATTTTTCCGCCATACGGCCGGCCACAATACCCAATACTCCCGGATTCCACCCTTCACGGGCCAGAAGCAGCAATCTGCGCTTGTCCGGTAACTCCTCAACGATACTGCATGCTTCAGAAAATATTTTCGCTTCAATCTCCTGGCGCCTGGCGTTTATCCGCTGCAGATCCTCCGCCATTTTTTGTGCAGCATCAACATTTCTTTCCAGCAACAGATGTAAAGAAAGCAGCGCATCTCCCAACCGGCCGGGAGCATTCAACCGGGGAGCGATAATAAAAGCTATCTGCCGGGCACTGATTTTTTCGCTGCGAAGACCGGCAACCCGGCAAAGCGCTTGTAAACCTGGCCGGAGGTTTCGGCTCATTCTTTGCAGTCCCTGGCAAACCAGAATCCGGTTTTCACTCAAAAGCGGCACAACATCGGCCACAGTTCCAATAGCAACAAGATCCAGGTATTCTTCTATTTTGCTTTCCCTGCCGGGGATCAATTTCCTGAGAACCGCTTCCCCCAGTTTATAAGCAATCCCCACGCCACAAAGCGATTTAAAAGGGTAAGAACAATCGATTCTTTGAGGATTGATTACTGCACCGGCGGCTGGCAGAACATCGTGCGGCTGATGGTGGTCTGTCACGATTACCTCCATTTCCAGCTGCCTGGCATATGATACTTCTTCTACCGAGGTAATGCCGCAGTCAACAGTAATAACCAGGGAAACTCCCTGTTCTTTAAGATGGTTCAAAGCATCCCGATGCAAACCATACCCTTCTGCAAAACGGCTGGGTATGTAGCATGTAACATCCCCGCCCAAATCCTGAAGCAAGGATACGAGCAGTGCGGTTGCGGTTATCCCGTCTGCATCATAATCCCCGTACACAGCAATTTTTTTATGGCCTTCAAGAGCCTTGAGAATAAGCTCAACGGCCAGGTTCATATCCTTCATGCAAAAAGGGGAATAAAGCCGTGAGAGAACAGGTTTTAAAAATACTTCTCCCTCTTCAACGGTATTAATTCCCCTGTTAATAAGAATCTGGGCTACAGCTTCCGGGATATCAAGCTTTTGTGCCAGGAAAGCTCTGTTTTCTAGATGCTGGGTATACAGGCTCCATTCCTTATGACTGTCTTTCCTTCTCCACTGATTTTTTTTCAAGATTTATCTTTCCATTCCCGATTTTCCGGATTCTCTTCTGCTACTTCCTCATTGTTAAAAGGAACTTTTTCCTGCAAATCCCCGGAATCATCCGTATCGACATAAAATTGCCGATACTGCTCTGACTGAACCTGAAAAAAATCTCGCTCTTTTTCCAGTTCCTTTACCCTTTCTTCCAGCATTTTAATATCATTGCGCAAGCCGCGCAGCCGGAGCGATGCTTTAATCTGACGGACAAGATTAAACAGGAAAAGAACTAAAGCTCCGGAAACAGCTGAACAAAGGATAACAATTACCGCTGAAACTTCCGCTTTTCCATAGAGATAATTAATTAATACCGGCTGACTGTTTGCAAGGGCAAATATAGCGATAATTAAACTAAAGATCAGTGCTGCAATGATGCTGAACTGGTTCACCGCACTTTCCTCCCTTTTTGAAAACAATCCCCAGAAAAAACGCCTGATAGTAATAGCTTTACAAATGTTACATAATTCTTCACAAAAGAAGATATTTCCTTCTTTCTTTAAACCAATGTTTTCTTCGGAAGGAAACTTCGGCTTTTTAAGCGGGACTTTTTTCTCCTCGTATGCCTTTTTTGCGCCAAATAAGCCAAAGCGGACTGGCAATAAAAATAGAAGAATAGGTTCCGCTGACGATACCGATTAACAGGGCAATCGAAAAGACTTTCAGATCCAAGCCGCCGACAAAATAATTAAAGGCAATAAACAGGGAAATCAAAACAAATAAAGTTGTTAAAGAAGTATTAATAGTCCTGGTTAAACTTCCATTGATACTGTCGTTGACCACCTCTTCAATGGTTCTTTGCCGCCTGTATTTGATATTTTCTCTGATACGGTCAAAAATGACGATTGTATCGTTAATCGAATATCCTATTATTGTTAAAACAGCCGCGATAAAGGGGCTGTTAATCTCAATTTTAAAAATGGAAAAAATGGCTATAATGATAAAAGCATCGTGCAGCAAGGCGATAATTGCCGCCAGGGAAAATTTAAATTCAAAACG
>CAYQQF010000207.1:0-2919 GCA_964419485.1 uncultured Dethiobacter sp. | reverse complement strand
GACAACAAAAATGTGTCGACCCGCTGCCCACCAGGCAGATCAATTTCTTGTAACAGCTGATGATAAGAAAATATTATTAGAATTTTGCCGGGGATATAACCGGCGCAGTAACCAATTCAGTGCAGGGCAAGACAGATCAGGGAACGGGAGAGATGGAGCCGGAGAACGTATTTTTCTGGCCAAAGAATTATTGCCTGAAAATAAAGTTCAAGGTATTGAGCCCATATTGGTCAGTGAGCTGGCGCTAAACGACAGCTTCAATGTTATCCTGGTAGAGGCCGATGGCGCAGCCCGAAGATCTGCTAAAGGTTATGCCCCGCATGAGCCTAACATCCCTGCGGTAAGCGATGTGGTGATCGTGGTTACAGGATTGGACCTGCTCGGCGGTGAATTAACTAGCAGGTGGGTTCATCGAGCGGCGCTGGCGGCACAGCAGATCTGGAGGCCGGAAGGTTCATATTTAGATGAGGAAGCCATGGCAAAGTTAAACGGTCTGGGAGCGCAGATGGCCAGGAAACAGGCGTTTCAAGCACGGCGTGTAGCCTTTTTGAATAAAGCTGATACGCTTGAGAAGGTGGAAAAGGGAGTGGATATTGCCAGGCACTTGCTTGATAGCGGGTTAGTGGAAAGGGTGTTGGTCGGTTCCTGTATCTCTGCGGAGCCGGTTGTTGCTTTGCTTCAGTAATTAAACCGGGGAGGTAGTAACATGATCGCAGCCGTTGTCCTCGCGGCCGGCTCTTCTAAGCGAATGGGAGAGCATAAGCTGCTGATCAGACTGGGGGAGAAAACAGTAATTGAACACGCTGTGGATAATATTCTCGCTTCGGTGGTCAATGAAGTACTAGTAGTTACCGGCTATAATGCTCCTCTCGTGCGCAAAGTGCTGGCGCGGGAAAGCGCTTTAAAAAGCGGCCGGCTAAAAGTTATCCATAACCCTTATTATGAGGAGGGTCAGGCCACTTCTGTGCGGGCTGGTTTGGCTGAACTCAATGAGCATGTGCAGGCGATCCTTTTCTGTCTTGGCGATCAGCCTTTTGTCACGCCGGAAACAATTAATACTCTGGTGCGTACCTTCAGAGAAAGGAAGCCGCTTGTTGTTTACCCCGAATATCACGGACGCAGGGGGAACCCGGTTCTTTTTTCAGCAGAAATGCGTCTCCGGCTCCTGGAGGTAAGGGGCGATGAAGGGGGACGCTCATTATTGGATGACGCGAAGAAGCGTACTGTTGCCGTGCAGACAGAATGTCGCGGTGTTATCTTTGACCTGGATCAGCCGGAAGATATCGAACGAGCAAAAGAATATTGCGAGCAACAGGCGAAGATAGCCAGGGGGGATAATTTTGCGGTTGAAGCTTTGTTCCAAAATATGGATCGAGAGTAACGGCAAGGTTTTTGGCGATGGCCCCTGTGACCTCCTGAGGAGAGTGGAGAGGCTTGGTTCACTGCGCCAGGCGGCAGCGGAGATGCAGATGTCTTATGCACAGGCCTGGAGACTGGTGAGGATGCTGGAGATTAATCTCGGCACCTCCTTGCTGGAAAGGCAGATAGGCGGGGCTTCCGGTGGGGGATCTGCCTTAACGGAAGAGGGGGAGCGCTTCCTGCACAGCTTTACTTTATTTCGTCAAGAGGTGGATGAGCAGTTGCAGGTGTTGTTTAGGAAATATTTCCTGCATTTTATTAAACAAGAGTGATATTAGCTTATTGTTCTGGTGGTTTTTGTTTCTGCGCCCCCGAATTGCTGTCGATGAAGTAATTGTCTTTGTACAGAAGCTGAGAGACGGGGAGAATTTCATATCCTTCACTCTTAACAAAGTCGATTATTTCAGGTAAAGCTTCAGCCGTATATTTGCCGTTGTTATGAAAGAGCACAATTGCCCCTGGATGGAGATTTTCTGTTACTCGTTTTACCATGGGTTCTTTCCCCAGTTCCTTCCAATCCAGCGAATCGATGCTCCACTGGATGGTCTGGTATCCACATTTTTCGGCGGTGGAGATTACTTTGTTGCTGTATTCCCCGTAGGGCGGTCGGAAAAGTTGGGGCCGGAGTTCGGTAAGCTCGAAAATCATGTTGCCGACTTTCTCTAATTCAGTAGTAATTTCTTCTTCAGAAAGGCTGTTCAGGTGAGGATGGCTGTAAGTGTGGTTGCCGATTTCGTGGCCAGCTTGCACAATTGTTTTAACCATTTCCGGATATTTTTCTACCCAATAGCCGGTGAGGAAGAAGGTCGTTTTCATTTTATTCTCTTTTAAAATTTCCAGAAGTGTCGGAGTATAAGAAGCTCCCCACGGTGCTAGTACACGGCGACACAAACATATATTCGATAAAAAAGCTTTCCATATTGTTAAGGAAAAGCTTTTTTTATTTGCTGTGAAGCTCGATAATATCGAATAAAAGAAAGGAGTATTTAATCAATGGGAAGTTTTTTAAGGAATGAGTTTCCTCTGGTTATCGATCCGGAAATGGCCGCTGCAATTGGCCTTAATGAATCAATTATATTACAACAAACCCACTACTGGATAATGCTCAATCAAAAAACAAATAGGAATTTCCGTGAAGAATGTCATTGGACATATTTAACCTATAACGAATGGGAGAAGCAGTTTCCTTTTTGGTCGTTAAGCACGATCAAAAGAACGATTACGAACTTGGAAAAACGAGGTCTTTTGATCAGCACGGATAAATTTAACCAAATGAAAATGGACAAAACAAAATGGTATAGAATAAACTACGAATTACTGGAAGAAACTGAGAAAGATTGGCGGAAAGAACAAAAGGTAAAAGCAGAAAAATCTTCTTCTTTACCAACAAACCCGGAAACACCGATTCCATCACCATTGTGTCAAAATGACCCAATGGAAGGATCACCGATTTCATCACCATTGTGTCAAAATGACCCAATGGATAGTGTCAATATGAGC
>CAYQQF010000206.1:0-2951 GCA_964419485.1 uncultured Dethiobacter sp. | reverse complement strand
AAAAATTATAAAGCATTTTAATAACCCTTTTCGCTTTCTCCTCTTCCTTTTTCGCGGCCGAACCAATATACACATGCTTAAAAAGAAAATCCCGCAGTTTTTCCATCGCTCCGCTCACCCCGGGGCTCATGGAAATACGGGTTTGTTTCCAACTGGTGACAATTAAATCGCGGACCATGGTATTTAACCTTTCAGAGCCATTTTTGCCCAGCAGTTGGATTTCGTGTAACGGTAATTGTTCAAATGTAATGATTCCCGCGCGCAAAGCATCATCAATATCATGGTTTATGTAGGCGATACGGTCACAAATCCTGACCAGCCCGCCTTCCAGTGTTAGCGGCTCAGTATCGCCGGTATGATGTAAAATCCCGTCCCGTACTTCAAATGTAAGGTTAAGACCTTTTTCTCCCTCCAGAAAATCGACCACTCGCAAACTTTGCTCATTATGTTTAAAACCTCCGGGGAAAAGCTCCGCCAGCGCTTCTTCGCCGGCATGTCCAAAGGGAGTATGGCCCAGATCATGCCCCAGAGCAATGGCTTCAGTCAGGTCTTCATTAAGAAGAAGAGCCCTGGAGGCTGTCCGGGCCACCTGAGAGACCTCCAGGGTATGGGTCAGACGAGTCCGATAATGGTCCCCGCCCGGGGCAATAAAGACCTGGGTTTTGTGTTTGAGACGGCGAAAGGCCTTGGAATGGATAATACGGTCCCTGTCCCTCTGAAAAGCAGTCCTTACATCACATTCCTTTTCCGGTTCTCTTCGGCCGCGGCTTTTCCCGCTCAGGGAGGCCAGGGGAGACAAAAATTTTTCTTCCCGCTGTTCCAGTTCTTTACGTAAGAACACTTATTTTCCTTCCTTCGTTCTATTTTATCAAGCTATTTGTTTGAACGCCTTTTTTGGCGGAGAATAGCGGTAGCCTGGCATACCTGGGCGACCCTTTTCCCCAGGACAACCGCTCTCTTCAAAGCATATAAATCCTCCCGGGAAGGCTGCTGGGAGCATACTCCATGATGGCCGGGAGCCTTCTCGTCATAGCAGTCTCCCACGATAAGCATGCCCTGGATAAGCATCATGCTGTGCATGGTCTTTAGAGTTGTCTCCTGACCCCCGAAACGTCCTCCTCCCGAACTTATTGCTCCGCCGACAACATTTAATAATTTTTTTTCTCCTCTCAGGCGGCGCGTTTTATCCCAAAAGCCTTTTAACTGAGCAGAAACTGTCCCAAAATAAACCGGGCTGGCCATCAGGATGCCGTCGGCCTCTCCCAGCCGCTCAAAAACCTGCTCCAGCTCCGTCCCCCGGTAACATGCTCCCGTACAGGGCGTTGTACAGGCGGTGCAGTAAGGCTTTTCCAGCTTTGATAGAATATCCTGTAAAAAAAACGTTTCTGTCTTTACTCCCAACTCCTGCGCAGCGTCCAGGGAAACCCGGAGCAGCTCCGCCGAATTTCCTTCGCTGTTAGGACTACCGTTTAAGCCAAATATAATCATTTTTTCCCCTCCAAAATATTTCACTTGAATTTAGATTTAGGTTTATGAGAAAATAAGAAAGACAAAAAGGAGGCAACTTTCAATGCACAAGCAAATGCTCAGATACAAAAAGAAAACTATAACGTTCTTACTCATTTTAATGCTGGGAGGAGGATGGTTCGTCCCTTCCGTTAAAGCCGCGCCTGCGGAAGAAATTATTTTCCCGGAAGTCGTTTCCCGTGCAGCTGCACTGATGGAATTTTCCCGGGGAGAAGTACTTTTTTCACAAAACGGGACCGTGCGGATGCCTCCGGCCAGCCTTACCAAAATTATGACCCTGCTTTTAGCCTATGAAGCCCTGGAAGAGGGAAGGGTCACCTTAGATGAAGAGGTCACTACCAGCGAAAAAGCCTGGCAAACCGGAGGTTCCCAAATGTTCCTCAACGTGGGCCAGAAAGTTTCTTACGAAGACCTGATTACAGGTATAGCAGTTATCTCAGCCAATGATGCCTGTGTTGCTCTGGCAGAACACCTCTTTGGACTGGAGACATCATTTGTCCAGGAGATGAATAAAAAAGCCCGGGAATTAAATCTTAAGAATACTCAATTTGAGAACGCCTCCGGGCTGCCCCATCCTGAACATTACAGCAGCGCCGAAGATATTGCCCGTCTTTCCCATTACCTTATCAACAAGTACCCGCAGGTTCTCGACTTATACTCCCAAAAAGAATTCACCTTTAACGAAATCGCTCAAATGAATCGCAATCCTCTTTTGGACCGTTTTCAAGGAGCAGACGGTATAAAAACGGGACATACTGACGAAGCAGGATACTGCCTGGCAGGAACTGCCGAGCAAAACGGGATGCGCTTTATATCAGTCGTTTTTAATGCACCCGGCGAATCCGTACGGCTGCAAGACAGTGAAGCTTTGCTGAATTTCGCCTTTCGAAATTATTGCCTTGAAGAAGTTTTTTCCGAAGGTGAAATCGTTGCTGCTGTAGAAGTCTCCAAAGGCGAAGAAAAAGAAGTCCAGCTGCAGGTTGGCAGCTCCGTTGAAGTGGTTATTCCTTATAACCGTAAAGATGATCTTGATATCCGGATTGATACGCCTGAAAGCACCTCCAGCCCGGTTACCCAAGGAACCCCCCTGGGGAAAGTGGAAATAATCCTTGACGGCACAATCCTCCATGAAGAACCCCTTTTAGCTGCCGGCGATGTCGCCAGGGCAGGCTACTTTTCCCTCCTCTACCGTTCTGTTAGCGAGTTTATCGCCTCCCTTTGGCAAAATTTAATTGAAAAAATACTAAGTTTTTTGCCCTGGTAATTAGACCGTACTTTGCTGTTCAAGGTTTTTTCAATTATACCATAATTATCGCCCTTGCTGAATACGTTAGTCCCAGTTTTTGAACTATGACTTTCCAAAAAGATGAAATTTACTTGATTTGTTTTGCTGTCTTTATATTGAAACTTAATCTAATCTGTTG
>CAYQQF010000205.1:0-2956 GCA_964419485.1 uncultured Dethiobacter sp. | reverse complement strand
ACTCTGGCAGAAATGTCTCTGACTAAAAATATGTATTTCCAGGCTTTTCCCGAATACGGCCCGGAAAGAATGGGAGCACCTATCCAGTGTTTTAACCGTCTTAGTAAACAAAAAATTTTCACCTATTGCGGGATAACCAATCCGCATATTGTCATTGTCGTAGACCATACCCTTCTGGATTTTGTGGATATAACTGCCGGCCTTGATAATGACGGTATTATCATTATTAATACAACACTAAAACCGGATATGATCCGAACCAAATTAAATATTAACGGCAGAAAACTTTATACGGTAGACGCAACACACATCTCTTTGGAAGAACTCCGTAAATTTATGCCAAATATTCCCATGCTGGGAGCCTTATTAAAGGTAACCGGTTTACTGACAAAGGAAGAGGCCGTCACGTTTTTACTTGATTCTTTCGGCAAAAAATTTCCACCCAAAGTTGTAGAAAGCAATATTGTCGCCCTGGAGCGTGCTTTTGAGGAGGTGAAAGCGGAATGAATTGGGACATATCCGAAATTCAAAAATGGGACTGGAAAAAACACCCTTTTGGAGGCATTATTAAAGCCCCTGGTAATTCTCGCGAATTTAAAACGGGAGGATGGCGAACCTTCCGCCCGGTTAGAGACGAAAACAAGTGCACTCAGTGCCTTATCTGTTATGTTTATTGTCCGGACAGCGCAATTATTACAAAGGATGATAAAATAGTAGGGATTAACTACGACTTTTGCAAAGGCTGTGGAATCTGCGCAAGAGAATGTCCGATGGATGCCATTCAAGTGTTTGACGAAACCAATGATGAAGAGAAACAATAAATGAACAGCAGCAGCAAGAAGAAAACATTTTGATAGATCGCCTTTCTAACGTTTCTCTAATAGTAATTGATAAAGGAGGACGGAAATGAATTCACTGACAAAAACCGCAGCGCTCGTTGGAACCGATGCTGTAGCAGAAGCCATGAGACAGATAAACCCCGACGTTGTAGCCGCCTATCCGATTACTCCCCAAACCGCTATCGTTGAAACTTTTTCCCAAATGGTTGCAGACGGACGGGTAAAAACGCAGATGATTGCAGTAGAAAGTGAGCATAGTGCTATGAGCGCTACCATCGGTGCGGCCTCGTCCGGCATACGGGCCATGACCTGCACTTCATCACAGGGGCTGGCACTGATGTGGGAATTATTGTATATTGCCTCCGGCCTGCGACTACCAATCGTTATGCCCAATGTTAATCGTTCCCTTTCCGCTCCCATTAACATTCACTGCGATCACGGGGACAGTATGGGAGCCCGAGATTCAGGATGGATCCAGCTGTTTTCAGAAAATGCCCAGGAGGCTTATGACAACACCATTCAAGCCATACGCATTGCTGAACATCCAGAAATCCAGCTTCCGGTAATGGTTCTTATGGACGGCTTTATTATTTCTCATTCGATAGACAGGCTTGATTTACTGGACGATGCAAGCGTACAAAACTTCATCGGCAGCAGGAATCCGGCTTATTCTCTGCTGGATGTTCAAAATCCAACAAGCGTAGGCACTTTTGATTCTTTATACGGTTATTTCTTTGAATTTAAACGCCAGCAGGAAGAGGGAATGATAAACGCTCTTAAAATAATCCAGGAGGTTGGAAAAGAATTCGGAACATTTTCCGGACGCACCTATGGTCTTTTAGAAAATGTTGGCATGGAAAATGCCGAATATGCCGTCATCGCAACAGGTTCAGCCGCCGGAACATTACGCACTGAAGTAGAACACCTGCGCTCTAAAGGAGTTCCTATCGGGTTGATCAAATTACGCTCTTTCCGGCCTTTTCCCTCTGCACAGCTTGCAAAACTCCTTTCCGGGCTCAAAGCTGTTGCCGTTTTTGACCGTTCAGATACTTTTGCCGGCAACCTGGGAGGACCCATTTTTATAGAACTGCGCTCCTCTTTATATGATCTGGAAAAGAAACCCCGGGTAATTAATTATGTTTACGGTCTCGGCGGCCGGGATCTTTCTCTAGATCTGATCAGAAAAGCTATCGGCGAACTGACAGAAATCGATCATAAAAAGCTTATTAAACAACATGTAAATTACCTTGGGCTGAGAGAATAGGAGGTGACTCTATGTCAACTAAATTAAAAGATCTGGTAAAAAAACCGCAAATACTATCCGGCGGGCACAGATTATGTGCAGGTTGTGGAGCGCCGATAGCTGTCAGACAGATTCTAATGGGCATGCCGGACGATGTGCATTTAGTAGTTGCCTGTCCGACAGGATGTCTGGAAGTATCAACCACAATTTATCCCTATACTTCCTGGAACTGTTCATATATTCACTGCGCTTTTGAAAATGCCGCCGCTACTCTAAGCGGGGTTGAAACTGCTTACCGCTCATTAAAAGAGCAGGGGAATATTAAAGAAAATTATCGGTTCATCGCTTTTGGGGGAGACGGAGGAACTTATGATATCGGTTTTCAGTCTCTTTCAGGCGCCCTGGAAAGGGGGCACCGCCTTATTTATGTCTGTTACAACAACGAAGCTTATATGAACACGGGTATTCAGCGTTCGGGGGCAACAGTTATGGGAACGTGGACAACGACAAGCCCTCACGGTAAAAACAGTTCCGGGAAGAAAGAAAACCAAAAAAACTTGACGGCTATCGCGGCGGCACATAATATCCCTTATGTGGCTCAGGCTTCCATCAGTCACTGGAAAGACCTGGTCCGTAAAGCTCAGAAAGCGTTCGCAGCAGACGGACCCGTCTTTATCAATGTGCTGACACCCTGTCACCGCGGCTGGCGCTTTCCCATGGAAAAAACGGTGGAGATAGCCAAGTTGGCCGTTCAAACCCGCATGTGGCCTCTTTACGAGGTAGAAAATGGGAAATGGCGCCTGACAACCAAGGTAAGGGATAAAAAGCCCATCGAGGAATATCTCAAGCCGCAGGGTCGTTTTGGACACCTTTT
>CAYQQF010000204.1:0-2971 GCA_964419485.1 uncultured Dethiobacter sp. | reverse complement strand
GATCGTGGAAACGGAAAAAGGGCGGGGCAATTTTATCGCCGCAACAGGCAGCGGTTCCAAACGTCTTCTCTTTCTTTCTCATCTTGATGTGGTTCCGGCAGGAGAAGGCTGGGATTTTAACCCTTTTTCCGGAGAAATACGAGATGGGATGGTTTTAGGACGGGGAGCCCTGGATTGTAAAGGACTGGTTGCCGCCCAGGCATATATTTTTTTAAAGCTTGTTCGTGAAAAGGTCCCCTTAAACGGCACTTTAATTTTTGCTGCAACAGCAGATGAAGAACGGGGCGGCACTTGTGGTGTTAAACATCTTTTGGAGCATAATCCTGAGAAACTCCGGGCAGACTTTGCCGTCAACGAAGGAGGGGAAGAACCTCTTAATCTGAATGGCCGAACCGTATTTTTTATTCAGGTGGGAGAGAAGGGCACTGCCTGGAGCAGGCTGACGGCAACCGGTGTCTCCTGCCACGGTTCTGTCCCTTCGCTGGGAGAAAACGCGGTGGTAAAAATGGTCGCTGCTTTGCATGGCCTGGAAGTTTACCAGCCGCAGGTTATCTTAATTCCCGAGGTAAAATTTCTGCTGCAGGAACTGGCCGGGCTTCTAGGGCTGGATCTCTCTGTGGATGAGAAGAACATTGATGCTGTTTTGGAGCATTTTGGAAACAGGAGCTTGATGGAAACACTGCGCTCCATGACCCGGATGACAGTTTCCCCCAATGAGATACAGGGCGGAAGCAAGATCAATGTTGTTCCCGACAAGTGTACTGCAAGCATAGATATCCGCATACTTCCCGGTCAGGATGAGAAGCAAATAGTAAAGGAACTGCGCCGGCATACAGGAGAAAAGGTTGGTATTGAAATATTCAACTATTGCGCTCCTACTTTTTCTTCTTCGCAAACGGAGCATTACCGTGCTGTTGTGGAAGCCACGCGGCAGGTTGCCGGTAAGGATGTGCTCTGTCTTCCCTGTATCTCCCCCGGGGCGACGGATTCACGCTTTCTCCGGGAAGCGGGGGTCCCTTCATACGGAGTTGGGCACATGGCTGAAGGTTTTGACAGAGAGATCTGGACCACTATTCATGGAAAAAATGAGCGGATAGATGTGGCGAGCCTTCATTTTAAGGCTGCTTTTTTTGAAAAACTTGTTTTAAATTATCTCGGATAGTTTTAAGCGAGAAAGTCCCATAAGAAGGTGGTAGTTTGAGCGAATTTCGAAGGAACTGGTGGCTGGGGCTGGTTGTTATTGCCCTGGGAATACTTATGCTGCTGGGCAATTTGGGCATTGCGGATATTAATGCCGGCGAACTGATTTTTAACTACTGGCCGCTTCTGCTGGTGATTTTGGGAGTGAGGGCATTACAGCAGAAAAACGGGTCCGCTTATCTGTCGGGCGGTATACTCATTGCCCTGGGATTTCTTCTGCTGGGAAAAAAGCTGGACTTTATTCAGTTTGACTATGCATTGCTCTGGAAAGCATTTTGGCCTGTCATACTTATTTTACTGGGGATAAGCTTTCTTCGGGGACCAAAGTGGCAAGAGAAAAGCAACTGGGCTTTTATGGGAGGACTTGACCGCACCAGGTACCCGTGGAGGCTGGAGAGCCGGAATTACTGGGCTTTTATGGGGGGTATTACCCTGGACTTGCGTCAGGCTCAGATAGAGCCGGGGAATTATTTTTTAAACTGCACAGCCGTGATGGGCGGTATTGATATCATCGTGCCGGAAGATTTAACAGTTCTCTGCCAGGGAACAGCTATTCTGGGGGGGATTGATTTTCTGGGCAAGAGTAACGGTGGGATTTTTGTTTCCGATACGGCTGAACAGGGGCATCAAGATTCAGATAGGGTAGTCAGGATTTTCGCCCTGGCAGCCATGGGTGGAGTGGATGTAAAAGTAAAATAATAGTAGCATTACTCAGAAGTCCGTATTTAGCATGCCGCAGGGGAAATAGAGATCGATATCATTGTCCTGAGGCTTAATTTTTACCTTTCCCCTGTGTTCCATATATTTTAAATGGGCGAGTGTTTCTGCTAAGGCCATCCACTTTAATGTGGTTGTAAATTGTTCCCAGGGTATAGGAATATTCCAGCTTATTTGGGAAGCAATTTCATAAGCGCTTCTTCCATTAATATTGAGAGCGGAGGCTATCTCCTGCTCTCTGTGTTTATGATGTTCTTTTATCTCGAGGATTCGGTCCCGATAGTCCTGAAAAGTGCTTCTGTGCCCCGGCAGAAGGAGATCGATTTCCAGTTTGAATACCCGGTCAAGGCTGTTTAAATAATCATGGAGAGGATTCCGGTTTTCCTCTGGCCAGAGAAAAATTGCCGGTGTAATTGTTTCCAGGATGTGATCTCCGCAGAAAAGAAGTTTTTTCTGCGATTCATAGAGGCAAATGTGTCCGCTGGAATGTCCGGGTGTCGTCACGCACTGCAAAGAATAGTCCCCTATATTTAACATATCGCCGTCTTTAATAATCCGGAAGCGCCCTTCTTTAAAGAGTTTGGAGGGAGTACAGTCTCCATACGATTCCATTGCATTCATAATTTCTTCCACGGGAAGGTTTTTTAAAAAGTCAGGTATATTGTTGATGAATTTTTTCAGTTCCTCTATGGGAAAACCTGCTTTTTTACCGTGGAGGAAGTTTTTTTTCCATCTGTCCGGGGCTCCCCAAAATACTGCTTCAGGAAAGTTGAGATAAATTGTCGATGTCTTTGAGGCTATGATGGGAGCAAGGCCGAAATGGTCTTCGTGGAGGTGAGTAATAAAAAAATCGGTTTTTCCCATATTTATATCTAATTCGGCAAGCGCTTCAAGTAAAGCATTCTGGCACTCTTCTTTATTGATACCCGAATCTATGATGAGGTTGCGTTCTTTGCCTCTCAGCAGGTAGCAGTTAACTGATTCCAGCGGGCTGTCCGGCATGGGCAGCTCAATTCTAAAAATTTCTCGCATAATTTCTTTGATCATGTCTGTT
>CAYQQF010000203.1:0-2978 GCA_964419485.1 uncultured Dethiobacter sp. | reverse complement strand
TGTGATCTTTTTATTTGTATCGGTTCATCTCTGGTGGTTTACCCTGCGGCCCATCTCCCCGAACAGGCAAAAAATGCAGGGGCAAGGCTTGTAATTATCAACAGAGAACCAACCCCGCTGGACCGGATTGCCGATATGGTTTTCTCGGGTGAAGCGGGGGATGTCATGTCCCAGGTTGTCAAAACGGTGGAAACGGGAAATTTTTAATAGAGGTCTTTTTTACTTCCATGTCCCTGATTTAGTAATAAAAATGTCATGCCAGAGAAGGAAAATGAGGATAGTCCACAGTTTTCGGCTGACATCCCTTTTACCGGTGCTGTGGTCGGTTACAAGTTGGTGTACGGTTTTTCGGTTGAACCAGTTTCCTCCTTCTCCCGCCAGGAGATCCTGAAAAAGTTCTTGAAAGTCCGGACGTTTCATCCAGTGCCGTGTTGGTACGGGGAAACCTCGTTTAGGCCGGTTTAAGGCTTGCGGGGGAAGAATTCCCTGGAAAGCTTTTCGCAGGGCGGATTTGGTATTTTTCCCCTGTATTTTATATTTAGCAGGTATTTGGGCTGCGAATTCAAAAACGTGATGGTCAAGATAGGGAACCCGGAGTTCAAGAGCATTGGCCATTGTCATTTTATCGGCCTTGGCCAGAATATCGCCGGGCATCCAGGTATGCAGGTCAATATATTGCATACGGGTTATGTCGTCCAGGTGAGCTGATTCCCTGTAAAGCCGGTCCGTGATGCGGAATGGTGAAGGATTGTTCTCCAGTAGCGTAAGGGACGACTTCTCCAGCGGTGAAAAGATATAAGCATTTCCCAGGAATCTTTTTTCCAGGGGGCGCTTTGTCCTGGCAAGGTAATTTTTTCCTGGAATTCCTGCCGGCAGTACTCTTTCTGTAAGGTGAAGAGTACTTTGCACCGGTAAGGGCAGTGTATGGAAAAATGACAGCGCCCGGGGTTCCCGGTAAATGCCGTAGCCGCCGAAAACCTCATCGGCACCTTCACCGGAGAGGGCTACGGTAATGCTTTGTTTTGCCATGCGGGCGACAAAAAACAAAGATATGGCGGCCGGGTCGGCAACCGGTTCATCAAAATGCCAGACCAGGCGGGGAAGATTTTGCAGAAATTCATCCGGGCTGATGATGTATTCGTGGTGATCTGTTTCCAGATATTTGGCCGTTTCTCCGGCTTCTTTCAGTTCGCTGTATTTTTCTTCACTGTAACCAACGCTGAAAGTAGAAATTGGTTCCAGTTCACGGGCAAGCGCTGCAATGAGGGCAGAATCTACGCCACTGCTTAAAAAAGCTCCTCTGGGGACATCGCTGTGCAGATGTAGTTTAACAGATTCCCTTAGTTTATCTCTGATCCCGGCCAGGTAATATTCCTCCGGTTCATCAGAGGGATTAAAGCGGATCTGCCAGTAACGGGAGAGCTGCAGGGGTTTCCCCGGGGATTTGAGCATATAATGCCCCGGTGGGAGGCGGAAAATTCCGGAGAAGATGGTTTCCGGATCCGGAACATACTGGAATGTCAGATAATCAAGGAAAGCGTTTTCATTAACCTGTGTGGTAAATCCCGGGAGTTCCAGCAGGCTTTTTATTTCGGATGAAAAGGCCAGCGTACCGGATTTTTGTATGTAATAAAAGGGCTTAATCCCAAACCGGTCCCGGGCTCCAAAAAGTTGTTTTTTCTTTCCGTCCCAGATGACAAAAGCAAACATCCCCCGCAGAGCTTCCAGGCAGCCTGTTTCTCTTTCCTCATACAGATGGACGATGACTTCAGCATCACCGCGGCTGGAAAAACGGTGTCCTTTTTGCATTAATTCCTTTCGCAGAGATAGGAAATTATAAATTTCGCCGTTGCAGAAAAGCCAGATACTCCGGTCTTCGTTGCATATGGGCTGGCTTCCGGTCAAAAGGTCGATAATATTTAAACGACGAAATCCCAACCCGACATTTTCCATCAACAGGTGAGTGCCTTCATCAGGCCCGCGGTGGAGCATTTTTTCTCTCATGCGTATAACAAGATTTTCTTCCACGCTGCCCGTCTCTTGAATGATTCCACAAAAACCACACATTCTGTAACCTCTCCTCATTCCTTCCCCTTGGGGAAGAGGATAAACCAACGCTTTATGATATGAGCTCATCCGGTATTTGGTTACGGTGTGTATTTAACTGTTGGAGAAGATAAATAAAGCCTGCCTGGAGGCAGACTTTTACTTGTTCTATTAGGCCGCTGCTTAAGGTTTTTTAATTAAAAGACAGAAGTTGTTACTGTAACTCTGGTTTTGCCTGTTTGATCCCGGTCTGGTTCTTCATCTGCCGCGATGATGGCTTCCTCGCTGATGGACCTGAGGATATCCAGGACCATTTTAGTATCTGCATAGCCCATTTCCGGTGTGACAAAGAGAGGTTCCTGGTGGAAGTAGGAATTGTAGAAGTTCAGAAGTTCATTATAATAGCCTCGCTGCGGCGCATACGGAATCTGCTCGGAACTTTCGTCATTATAGGCAATATTGATAATTCCGCAATCCCGATTTTCAAGATATATCATCCCCCGGGTGCCGAAAATGCGCAACCCGATAAAAGGAGCCTGGGTTTCTCTCCCGGCACAGAAAAAGGAAAACAGGCCGGGTACTCCGCTTTTAAAGCGAAGGTTAACGGTTACTACAGAATAAGGAGAATAAGGGGCCTCCTGCTCCTTTCCAAAAGCCTGGAGTTTATCTACGGCACCGAAAATGTGACGGAGTGCTGCCAGGTCATGTATCCCTGAATCCAAAACAGCTCCACCGGGATACTCGGGGTACTGGCGCCATTCTCTGGCGGGAAACTTATCTTTGGTCATATCTGCCGGGAAATCCAGGATTCTGTTATGAATAAAATAGTAGATCTCCCCTATTTTCTTATTCCTGACCATATCCCTGATCAGGTTTGTTTCATCATTATAACGGTAATTTTCCGCGATCATAATAGGCACGTCGTACTTTTC
>CAYQQF010000202.1:0-3003 GCA_964419485.1 uncultured Dethiobacter sp. | reverse complement strand
AACCGGCATGGTGCTTTATACCCCTGTTCCCCTTGAAGAAATCTTAAGAGATCCCACAGAAAAAAAGCAGGCATGCTATATGCAGATTCCCTTTGTCAGGGGGACTATTGAAGTAGAGTTGACCTCCGCCTCAACAGCCAAAATAGTACGCCTGCTCAGTTCCGATGTTAATGACTATCTTCATCCCGCTCTGCAGCCCGGAGTTGAAATAAAATTAAAATGGGAACTAAAAATGTAAATCTTAGATTGAAGCTATCCCTCTAAGCAAGACTCCTGGCCGTCGGAAAAATTATAGCTCAGGAAGGTGTCGTCCGGCTTGTTCTGTAAATATAAGTAGCGATAATCCCTCGTCTTCTTTGCTTGTTCATAAAGGTTCTCCGCTTCCGCCCGGCAGGAGCTGCAGGCCGTAAAAGGAATAGAAATACATAAAGCATTTCCATCGCTTCGTCCGTAGCCGTGTCTAGCTTCGGTGTTTATGGCCAGATAACCCGGGCAGTTGTCACAAAGCCTGAGATTTTCCAGCTGATTTTCAATAATGTTGTCGGTATCATAGAAAATTCTTTTTACCCGTTGGTAATAGTTATCTTTGATATGTTTCTGATCGGGTACAGCCTGATCCCGATTTTCCCACTGCTGTAAAAGCGCATCTACGGTTCGGTGGATATAATCGGTCAAATCCGGGCTCTCCTTGAAAACCCGCAGGTCCGGTTCACGCACATAGCTAGAGTCAAGTCCCGCCAGTGCCAGAATAATCCCCATATTTACATACGGCAGGGCGGTTTCAATGGCATAGCCCCCCTCCAGCACAGCCATATCCGGACGCAGTTTCTCGGTCAGCCTGGCATACCCCCCGGCAGTAAATTTCATGCTGCCGAGCGGATCGGTAAAATGGTTGTCCTGACCGGCCGAATTTACTATAAAATCCGGCTTAAAGTCTTCCAGTACCGGCAAAATTAGGTTGTCAACGATATATAACATGCTTTCATCAGTCGTTCCGGGCGGTAAAGGGAAATTAATGGTACGGGCATAGGCTCCGGGACCGCCCAGTTCATTGGTGAAACCGGTACCGGGAAAAATGGTATGCCCGTCCTGGTGAAAGGATATGAAAAGCACATCCGGGTCGTGCCAGAAAATATCCTGTGTCCCGTCACCATGGTGAACGTCACTATCGATAATGGCCACGCGCTTTATCCCGTGATTCCGGCGCAAATAATCCACCATGATCGCTTCATTGTTAATATTGCAAAAACCGCGGTTGCCGTGAACCACCCTCATGGAGTGATGGCCCGGAGGCCTGACCAGGGCAAACCCGTTTTTCAGCCTTCCGGAAACAACCTCATCTGCCAGGAGAATTGCCGCGCCCGCGGCAATCAAGTGCGCTTCCGTAATCCGATCCTCAACGCGGGGCACACAAAACTGGGTCCTGGCAATATCATGGGCCGTCGCCAGAACAGGAGAATATTCCGTTATTTGCGGGAGGTCCATAATCCCTTCTTCAAAGATCTGGTCACGGGTATAAAGAAGACGTTCCTCCCTTTCCGGATGGGTGGGAGAAATTGCACATTCAAAAGCGGGGAAAAAAATTAATCCGGTTGGTTCATTTCCGGCTTTTTGCATGTTCATTTGCCTCCCTCTATGTAGAAGTCAATGCCCCTGGAAGTCTGGACGGTCAAGTCATACAGACGACCGACAGTATCCCAACCCCTGACCATATTAAATACTTCCTGATGCGTAATTTCAATGTCCTCGGGTTGTACTTCAAGGCCATATCCTTCCGCTTTGACGATTAACTTTTCCCTGGCCAGCTCCACTGCTTTTTGTTCATTAAATAACTGCCTGGCGATTTTCCCCTGGAGACCGTCTTCCTGAATAATATAGTAACCCTGTTCGGTATCGGCCCGCAGGCTTAACTGCAAAGTAGGCCTGGCCACCGCCGCTCCGATGGCATTCGCAACAGGAGCATAAGGTGGTATTAGCGGTTGACAACCCAGCTTAGATGCAATTTGAGGGATAAAACCCTCCGCCCCGCCGCCTACGCCAACGACGATAGAAGGACGAACTTTCTTTTTCTGCAGCAGTTCCCAAATACGATAAGCAGGCTCCTGTTCCCATTCCAGAAACATTTGGTCAATTTCCCCGGTAATGCTCTCCACCACCAACTTCAGCACTAGCTCTGCCGCCTCAGCAGCGCTCATATCCAGAGGGTCTCCCAGCTTCTTCATAGCCTCCCCGGCTTTGACCTCATCTCCCAATGTGGTCAGGCCCAGCAAGCGCAAGGCATCGGTTGGAGTAGGAACCGGCCCTCCCATGCAATAAGCAGGGCCAAGCCTTTCCGGCCGAATAATAATTTCAGAACCTGCACACTCCAGGATGCTGTCGCCGCCTACAGGTACGGATTTTACTGCCAGAGTGCGTACCTGGGTAAGTTGACCGTTGACCCTGGCACCTCTGGATGAAAGCAAAGGCTGCCCATGTAAAAGCAAGGCGATGTCTGTTGTGGTGCCGCCGATATCCACTGCCACTTCCGTCAGGCCCGGGGCAGTCAGGGCCTGAACTCCCAGGGTGCTCGCCGCGGGTCCTGAGAAAATGGTTTCTACAGGCAGTTCCGCTGATTTTTCCAGCGGTAAAGTCCCGGCATCAGCTTTTAAAATAAATACCTCGGCCGATATTTCTCGCTTTAACAGTGCCTGGCGGATGGAGTTTACAAAGTTATTGTACGGCTCTCTGGTCGCGCAGGTAAGAAAAGTTGTCACGGCGCGCCTGGCGAAGTTGAGCCGTGGGCCGGCATGAAAACCCAGTTCTACCTGCCACTCCGGATATTTTTCCTTGATGATTTCTTCCACCCGTTTCTCGTGAGCACTGTTGCGGGGAGAAAATTTCCCCACAACACCGACCTTTTTGAACCCTTTTATTGCCAGACGCGAAAGCGCTTCTCCTATCTCTTTTTCATTTAACGGTGCTATTTCCCTGCCGCGGTAATCGATTGCGCCGGAGAGGATGCAT
>CAYQQF010000201.1:0-3077 GCA_964419485.1 uncultured Dethiobacter sp. | reverse complement strand
GACAACGACGACACACCTTATTGAAGCGCTGCTTGATAGACAGGGTCTGAAGACCGGAATGCTGGGGACAATCAAATATCTGGTGGGCGGAGAAATTTTTCCTGCGCTGGCAACTACTCCTGAAGCTTCTGATCTGCAAAAAATATTACACCTTATGGTCAAACGGGGAGTACAATACGGAGTAATGGAAGTGTCATCTCATGCCCTTGAATTGGGAAGGGTATCCGGATGCGATTTTGATATCGCCGTATTAACCAATATTACCGGAGACCATCTTGATTTTCATAAAAATTTTGAGCGTTACCTTGCTGCCAAGGGAAAACTTTTTTCACAGCTTGGAGGCAATTTTTTCAAGAATTCCAGGCCGCGTTTTGCAGTCCTGAACCGTGATGATTCCCATTATGATTTTTTCTTACGGCAAAGTCCGGTGCAGGTTCTCTCTTATGGGATAAACAAGCCTGCTGAGATTATAGCCCGGAATATTAACGTAAGCAGTTCGGGAATTTCTTATTTGCTGCAGACACCATGGGGAAGTGAATCTTTTTCTCTGAAAATGGTAGGAAAATTCAGTATCTACAATGCGCTGGCGGCAACATCGGTAGCCCTTTTGGAAAAAATACCGCTCGCTTCAATTAAGGAAATTTTGGAAAAAATTCCAGGGGTGAAAGGTCGTTTTGAAAAAGTAGACCTTGGGCAGGCTTTTACTGTTATCGTTGATTATGCACATACTCCTGACGGCCTTGAGAACATTCTGCAGTCTGCCAGGGATTTTGTTGAGGGTAAAATTATTACCGTTTTTGGCTGTGGAGGAGAAAGGGACCGGAGCAAACGTCCGGTAATGGGCAGTATCGCGGCCAGGTACAGTGATTATTCTATTTTAACCTCAGATAATCCCCGGGGAGAAGACCCCTGGCAGATTATCAAAGAAGTTGAGGTCGGGCTGCGGAAAGTTAAAGGGCCGGGAACAGGTTACACCGTCCAGCCGGAGCGGTATGAAGCGATTAAGCTCGGTATTGAGCTTGCCAGGCCTGGTGATATGGTTATTATCGCGGGTAAAGGGCATGAGAATTACCAGATTTTTGGAGATTTTACCGTTCCCTTTAATGATCGTGAAGTTGCCGAGGAAATTATTAAACAAAGGCTGTTGAAAATGGCTTAAAGGTGAAAATATGTCTCTATCAGTTGAAGAAGTGTTAAAGGCAACCGGCGGAAGACTCCGGACGGGGGGAAGAAGTACTTTTTCCGGGTTTATTATTGATTCAAGGGAAGCCGGGGGAGGGGAACTTTTTTTCCCTTTACAAGGAGAAAAAACAGACGGTCACAGGTTTATTGCCGATGCGCTGAACAATGGTGCCGCGGGCTCGCTTCTTGAACGGCGACATGTTGATTTTTTCCGGAAATTTTCTTTTTCACCGGAGAAAACCGTCATCATTGTTGAGGATACCCTTCAGGCTCTGCATAAACTGGCATATTACAACCGTCAAAAATTTTCTATTCCCCTTATTGCAGTTACAGGGAGCAACGGTAAGACGACAACAAAAGATTTTATTGCCTCGGTTTTGGCAACTCGCTATAATGTGCTTAAAACGGAAGGTAATCTAAATAACCACCTGGGCCTGCCCCTGATGCTTCTTCGTCTGAATGAGAAACATGACGCGGCAGTACTGGAGATGGGGATGAGCGGTCTCGGTGAAATTGCCATGCTGGCTTCTCTGGCTGTTCCTTCCCTGGGAGTTATTACAAATATCGGAGAAGCGCATCTGGAATATCTGGGGAGCAGGGAAAATATTGCCGGAGCAAAAAATGAACTGCTGGTTTCCATGGGGCCTGAGGGTAAAGCCTTTTTAAATGGAGACGATGTTTATTTACAAAGTCTGGGAAAAAGTTATGCAGGTGCAGTTTTTTATTACGGCTTTGGTGAAAGGGTAAATTTGCGCGCCCTGAACTATTTTTCTTCCGGAAGCGGTTTGGGATTTAATGTTCAAATGCCCGGGGGGATGCAAAAGTTTAAGTTTCGGATACCTGTTCCGGGAAAACACAATGTCTATAACGCCCTGGCAGCTATTGCTGTAGGAATACATTTTGAGATGGAGTTTGACACGATTAAAAAAGGACTGGCCGAAGCCGAACTTTCCGCTATGAGGATGGAGAGAAAGGCGGCCAAAGGTGGTTTCTGGGTGATTAATGACGCCTATAATGCCAGTCCTTCTTCCATGAAAGCGGCGCTCTTGACCTTAAAAGAACAGGCTGGAGAAGGCATGGCCATTGCAGTTTTGGGAGGCATGCTGGAACTCGGGACTATGACGGAAGAAGGGCATTTGCATGTAGGAGAATACCTGGCGGGTCTTTCTTTGGACTACCTGGTTACTGTCGGAGATCTTGCCGTTTTGATTGCCCGCGGAGCCAGGGAAGCCGGATTTCCTGAAGAAAAGATATTTGCAGCGGCAAGTTCAAAAGAAGCCCTTGAACACCTTAAAACTCTACAGCTTAAGGGGTCCTCTATTCTGTTAAAAGGTTCTCGTATGATGCGCCTTGAACAGATCGCCGAAGAACTCCTGGCTGCTCGTGAAACTGCCCATTAAATTCTAACTGCAATTTTAAAACGGAATGGAGGGAACCTGTTGTCGGAAGTATTTATTTTTGCCTTTACTGCCTTTCTAATAAGTGTCATTATTTCTCCTTTTTATATCCGTTTTTCTCGGGCAAAGCAATTTGGACAGCAGGTCAGGCTGGACGGCCCGCAGAGGCATTTCCGAAAAGCGGGAACCCCGACAATGGGAGGTGTGGTTATTTTATTTTCGTTTTTGCTCCCGCTTTTATTCGGCGCGGAAAAAACTCCTTTTTTACTTTTGGCTATCGCGATTACTTTTTTCAGTGCTCTATTAGGTTTTTTTGACGATTTTCGCAAGGTTGTCCGCAGGACCAGCCTGGGCCTTAAAGCCAGGGAAAAACTGCTCGGACAGTTTATTTTTTCTCTGTTGTTCTATGTGGCACTGCTCTTTTATGGACATTCCACAGTGGTAGATATCCCCTTTTCCACCATGCAGATTGATTTTGGGCTGGTTTATCCTTTGTTA
>CAYQQF010000200.1:0-3107 GCA_964419485.1 uncultured Dethiobacter sp. | reverse complement strand
CTCGCCCTCCCTGATCACCTCATTAAACCTTTGCAACTGTTTATGCAGATAACTCTTCTCCTTCTCGTCCGCCGTCGCGAAGTGAGTAAATAATCCTTCCAGGCGGATCCCCGCCAGCCCTGAAAGCTTCTCCAGGAAAGAAAGAATATCGGCGGGTTCGTGTAACCCAAGCCGGCTCATTCCGGTATCCACTTTTACGTGAACAGGAACCTTTTTCCCCAATGCCCGGGCCTGCTCCGAAAGAGAAAATGCCGCTTCCCACTGAAAAACAGTCGGAGTCAGATCATTTTCTATTAAAAGAAAATTTTGTCCGGGGTCTGTGTACCCTAAAATTAAAACGGGAGAACTGATTCCTTTCCGCCGCAGTTCCAGCCCTTCTTCCAGAGAAGCGACCCCCAGCATCAAGGCTCCTTCTTTCAGCGCGGCGCGGGCGACTTCATACGCTCCATGGCCATATCCGTCGGCCTTAATCACGGCCATGATCCGCACACCGGAAGGCAGTAAACGTCTGAACTCCCTTACATTGGAAGCCAGGCAGGATAAATCGACTTCTGCCCAGGTAGGTCTCCCCAGATTAGAAATGGTATCCATAATTTTTCTCACCAGCCGGTTAAGATCAGAATAAATAAACGGAAAAGCTCAGCACCGGCTGGAATGAAATGAATCAATACCATTAATATTTATTGATATTCAACGTTATGCGGATTTATTCCTGCCGGTGTACTCTTTTATACATTTCCTATTTATACCAAAAAATATGATTAACTTTCGATAACCCTGATCAGGCTGTTTATTTTTTCGATGGCTGGAAATGCCTTAATTTTTTCCAGGGCACGGTTAAATTTCCTCTCTTCAACAACATGGGTAACCAGAACTATTTCTGCCTTGCCTTTTTCGCTGCGTTTCTGAATAATCCGGTCCAGGCTTACCGCTTCGTCGGCAAAAGCATTGGCCAGGCCGGCAAAGACACCCGGCTGGTCCAGGGCATGCAACCGCAGGTAAAAAGCCGAAAAAAGCATCTCCAGCGGGACAATTTTTTTCTCGCAAAAGTCCATCTCCATAATACCGTTTTCTACCTGATGATTTATGTTGCGGATAACGTCGATAAGATCGGCAACGACAGAACTTCCCGTCGGCATGGATCCGGCTCCCGGCCCGTAAAACATCACCTCTCCCACGGCGTTTCCCACCACATAAAGAGCGTTATTCTCATCAAGCACTCCCGCCAGGGGATGTGTAGCTGGAATCAACGTCGGATGCACCCTCAAAGCCAGCCCCTCTTCCAGTTCTTCCCCGATAGCCAGAAGTTTCAGGGTAAAACCCAGCTCTTCGGCATAAAAAATATCTCTCTGCCCGGTACCCCTGATACCTTCTACATGAACATCCTCGTAGCGTATCGGACTGTTAAAGGCCAGCCCGGCCAGGATACAGAGCTTGTAGGCAGCATCTTTTCCATCCAGATCGCTGGAGGGGTCCTGTTCGGCAAAACCTTTTTCCTGAGCCTGCTGGAGTGCGGTTTGAAAGTCCATCTTCTCCAGAGACATACGGGTCAGGATATAATTGGTAGTTCCGTTGATAATCCCCATGAGGCTGGTTATCTTGTTGGCTCCGAGGCTGTGTTTAAGCGGCCTGATCAACGGTATCCCTCCACCGACACTGGCTTCATAGTAAATATTCCGGCCAGCTTTTCCGGCCAGGGAGAGAAGCTCTCCCCCGGCAAGGGCCATCAGATCCTTATTGGCGGTGATAACGTATTTTTTTGCCCGGAGGGCCTCTTCCACGTAGGTGCGCGCTTCCTCTGTCCCTCCGACCAGTTCAATGACAACTTTGATCTCCGGATCCCGAATAATCTCCCGGGGATCTGTGGTTAAAAGTCCCGCATCGACAGTCACAGACCTGTCCTTATCGGGGTCCCTGACCAATATTTTTTTAATTTCAACTTTTGCCCCGGCTCTGCGGGTAACCTCTTCGCTGTTGATCTCCAGGATACGTAAAACTCCCGAACCAACTGTTCCCAGACCTAAAAGCCCGACTTTTACGACACGTTCCATTGCCAGTGACCTCCGTAATAAGGGTAAATAAGCCCATTTTTAGCCCGTTTCCCGCTCATTATATCATCTGGACATCCGTTGCGCAATAAACCAGGCCGGCAAATAACTTAAAAAAAAGGATATCCTCTCTCGCAAAAAACTGCTCCAGTATGACGCTGGAGCAGCATGGTTAAATTCAGCAATTTAACCGTTTTCTCATCCTGAATCGAAGTGAATGCTCGAACCCGCCCCCAAGAGAAAAATTGATTTTCTCAGCCCGGCCCGCAGTTGATCCTCTTTCCCGTTTATTGTACTGCCTTCTCCAATGATACTCTCCCGGATGATCCCTCTGACCCCTTTAATAGAAACATTTTCCAGAAGAACACTGCTTTTCAGAACGCAGTCTTCAACTGTTGACCCGTTGCCTAAAGAGGTAAAAGGACCGATATAGGAATTGACTACCCGGCAATCCTCCCCGATAATAAGAGGCCCCTGCAGCACGCTTCCCGTAATCTGTGCGGAGGAAGAAACAAGGCAGGAGGTGGAGACATTTTTCCCCGGAGACTCTTCTTCACCTTTTTCGCAAAGATAGCGGAGCAGTATCCGATTGGCGGATAAAACATCTTCAGGCCTGCCGATATCCATCCACCAGCCGGAAAACATATAGGGGACAACCTTCCCTCCCATGCGAATAAGCTGCTGTATGGCATCGGTAATTTCCAGCTCACCGCGGCGGGAAGGAACCGTCTGTTCAATGGCGGGAAAAATAGTCTCTTTGAAAATATAAATTCCCATGATGGCCAGGTTACTCCGGGGATTATCCGGCTTTTCCACCAGGGAAACAATTCGGCCGTCTTCAACTTCCGCGACGCCAAACCTCTGGGGCTCGTCAACGGGAATAAGAGAGACAAGAGCATCGGCACGCTCTGCCCAAAAAAGTTGCACTGCCTTTTCCAGGCTTTCCGTAAAAAGATTATCACCAAGGACCATAATAAAAGCATTCCTTCCCAGAAAGGGCTGTGCCGTCTTCACAGCATGAGCCAGGCCCAGAGGATTATCCTGCGTGATATAAGTAAA
>CAYQQF010000199.1:0-3122 GCA_964419485.1 uncultured Dethiobacter sp. | reverse complement strand
ACAAGTGGCTTCCGTCACACAGGAGATCAGTGCTGGAAGTGAAGAAGTCTCCGCGTCCGTTGAGGAGCAAACGTCAACCATGAACGAAATCGCCACTTCTGCTACGGAGCTTCAGGGCCTGGTGGATGACCTTAACCATGCTATAGACACATTTAAATTTGAAAAATAGTTCAGGTGTTTTAGACCATTTAAAAAAGCCCCCTGAAAATCCGGGGGCTTTTTTTTACGTCCCGCCTGATGACGGGCTCTTAATCCTTGGTTTTTTCCGTGCGTCCTTGGTTAGGGTGCAGGAACTCCACTGTTTATGGCATCAGCCAAATCGCTGAGAGTGGTAATACCCAGGCTTTCAGCGTCAGCGCTCCTCATCATGATCGTATAGGTATTATCAAATTCGGTATAATCCAGCCATACTATACCGTTTTGCAGGTCTTCTTCCTTTACTTTCTCGTAGCAATCTTCAGGATCCGTAAGCGGTTCTTCATGCCCCAGATGAGACATCCAGGCAGTACCTGTATATTCCCAGTAAAGTTCGATTTCCCCATTAACTAAAGCTTCTCTTGCCAGGGCAGTCCCGCCCAGGCCTGTATTATCCGTCACATTAAAACCGGCATTCTCTAGAAGTAAAATAGAAATTTGTCCCAGCAAGATTTGCTCCGTAAACTCTTTGGAACCTACCGACACGGGGCCTTTTTCAGCAGCCGGAGGAGCTTCGTCGATGAGCCCTTTTTCCAGGAGAAAATCCCTGGCCACATCGATGGGTTCATTATCATCAATATCTACCCTGGCATTCAAAGTTTGAATCGTTTCAGCATCCAGGAAAGGAACTACTTCGTTTAAAATATCGGCAATTTCAGGATACTCATCCAGTGTGCTTTTGAGGACATTGGGCGCAGCATTGTAAACCGGATGAAACTGCTTATCATCAACAAGGTTAACCAGATCAAAAGCAGCGATTCGTCCATCAGTTGCAAAACCCATAGCCAGTGGTACTTGTTGATCCTTTAATGCCGCATAAGTAATCCCCAGGTCCATAATTACCACGTCATCAAACTCAAACCCGTAAAGCTCGGCAAGCCCGGGATAACCATCCGGCCGTACAGAATACTCGTGGTCTGTCGCAAAAACCCAGCCGCCTGCTTGCTCCTCCTGCGTTTCCCCTTCCGGTGCCTGTCCTTCCGGTGCCGGCCCTTCCTGTGGAGCGCAACCAACACCCGCTACCGCCACTGCCAGCAACAACACCGACAACAAAACAATAACCGCTTTCCCTTTCATTTTTTGAGTCAAAATAAAACCCCCTTATATTTTTTATATCCCTTAAAAGGGATCAGGATCCTGTTTCCATGAAAATCATTTCTATCCGGCCAATAATATAATCCAGGAAAATAGCCATTAAAGCGCTTAAACCAGCCCCTGTAAACACGAGGATGTTCCGCCTGACCTGAATTCCTGTGGCAATAAGATCTCCCAGTCCGCCGGCTCCAATAAATGTTGCCAGAGTAGCCGTGCCGACGCAAATAACCACTGAAGTCCGGATACCCGCAATAATTACGGGCAGGGCCAGGGGAAGTTCTATCCGGCAGAGAATCCGCAATTTGTTCATACCCATTCCTTTGGATGCTTCCAGGATATCGGGTTGAATACTGGTAATACCGGCATAGGTATTCCGTAAAACCGGTAAAATAGAATATAACCAGAGGGCAAAAACCGCTGTCTTAAAGCCAAAACCCAGGTACACAAAAGATAGCGCCAGAATAGCCAGGCTGGGTATTGTCTGGCCTATATTAACCAGGTTTTCCACCACTTTTCCAGCTGCTCTCAGGCCGGGCCTGGTAAGCATAATACCCGCCGGAATGCCGACGGCCACCGCAAGGCCCAGGGCTGTCAGGACCAGAAGAATATGCTCCCTGAAATAGCGCAGAAGGTTGGGATAGTTGAGGGCACGGGCAGCCATGGCGCCTCCCGGGTTATTGACAACGTAAACAATAATGCCCACCGTCAGAACCAGGAGAATTAACGGCACAAAGATCAAGGATACCCATTTATTCCTCAACGTTTGCATCACTTTTAACCACCTCCAGAATATCCCCCAGGGTAATAATACCCTTGAATTTTTCCTTTTCATCAATAACGGCTACATAACCCTCACCGAAATTAAGCATAACCGAGAGGACATCGTTCAAAGTGGAGTCGTGGCTGGAAAAATTGGCAAGCTCATTGTAAAGATCGGCCGCTACCGCTTCCTCCGGATTTTCGCTGAGGCCATTCTTTTCCAGGTCTTTCTGGGAAATAACTCCCTGCAGCCTTTTTTGATCATCAACAACAATAACAACATCCATGGGATTATCATTGATATGCTTCTTGATTTTGCTAACAGAATCAGTCAAATTAACGGATGCTATGCTTTTCTGCAGCGCTGCCTCCGCCTTGATAAGGTGTAATCTTTTTATAGATCTGTTGCGTCCCACCAGTTTGGCCACAAAATCATCTTTAGGTGTGGAGAGCAGCTCGTCGGGAGTGGCATACTGGACCAGCTTCCCTTCGCGCATGGCCGCGATTTTATTGCCCATTTTGATGGCCTCGTCAATATCGTGAGTAACGAAAACAATAGTTTTTTGGATCTGTTTTTGGAGACGGAGGAATTCATTTTGCAGGCGTCCGCGTGTAATCGGATCTACTGCCCCGAAAGGTTCATCCATGAGCAGTACCGGGGGATCAGCGGCCATAGCGCGCGCTACTCCGACTCTCTGCCTTTGCCCCCCGCTTAAAGCAGGAGGCCTTCTTTTCCCGTAAATTGCCGGGTCCAGCCCTACAAGGCGCAGCAGCTCATCGACTCTTTCTTTAATTTTATCCCCGGGCCATTTCAGTTCCCTTGGTACTGTAGCCACGTTTTCTTCTATAGTAAGGTGGGGGAAAAGCCCTATTTCCTGGATAACATAGCCGATTCCGCGGCGAAGTTTGTTCGGATTTATATCCATAATGTTCCGGCCGTTTACATAGATCTTTCCGCTGGTCGGTTCATAAAGACGGTTAATCATTTTCATGGTAGTTGTCTTGCCGCAGCCTGAAGGCCCAACCAGCACACATATTTCACCTTTTTCTATGTTAAGGTTAAGATCCGAAAC
>CAYQQF010000198.1:0-3138 GCA_964419485.1 uncultured Dethiobacter sp. | reverse complement strand
GAATTAAATCGGTTCCACCCGCAATAATCCGTGCTTTTCCCTCATACTTTTTGAGCAAATTCAATGTTTCACCCAATGATGATGGTACGTGATATTCATTCACATTTTGATGCCCCTTTTTATTGTGTTAATCCACAAATTCAACGCTGACACTGTAAACTTTTATTTATATTTACCATAACTTATTTAAAGATAGTTGATTTTGTTACCATAAATTTATTTTAAGGTATAGAACACAAAAAGCAAATGGTAATTAGAGCCACCGCATACAAACCGTTTTCTCATCCATAAACATCCTCATGGAAGCCATCCTCGATTTAGCAGTTCCTACAAAAGATTCTCTCCTCGAACACAGCGGGAAAAAAGCAAATGGCTGTGCGACCCCGATATTTACCCCTACATTTCCCACGTTAACCTCACGTATAAACTGCCGTGCGTTTTTGCCGCTATTGGTCATAATGCAGGCGGAATGGCCCAGGTTTGTCTTGGTATTAATCCACTCGATAGCCTGCTCAAGGCTTTCGCCCCTGATAAGAGATGCTATTGGACCGAACGCCTCTTCCTTGGCCATAGCCATATCCACATTAACATCTTCCAGAATGGTGGGCCCCAGGAAAAAACCGTTGGGATAATACTCCGCTTTTGCCGTTCTGCCATCTAAAACCAGTTTTGCTCCTTCCGCCAGAGCACGCTCGATCCAATTAACAACCTTTTCTTTGCCTGCCAATGTGGTAAACGGCCCAAGTTCGGCTTCTTTGTCAAGCCCGTAGCCAAGCTTCATCGCCGCGGCAACTTCCTTGAACTTTGCTTTCAGTTCATCGTAAATGTCACCAATAACAATAATATTATCAGCACCGAGACAACGCTGTCCTGTCATACCAAAACAAGCCCGCAGCAGCCACTGACATGCCTGCTCTACGTCGGTATCGGGCATAATCACGACATGGTTTTTGCCGTTACCATTTATGGAAGAAGTTTTTCCCAGTTTTCCGCAAAGATCAAAAAGCTTCCAGCCGGCCCTATTGGAACCGATAAAACCAACACCCTTTATTTCCGGTTGGCGCAGTATTTGCTCGTTGATATTACGGCCTCCATGTACGAGGTTGATAACACCGGGAGGAAAGCCCGCTTCCTGTGCTACGCGGCAAACGTATTCAGCAGCTACGGGAGCTTGCCTGCTTGGACTCACCACGACAGTACATCCGGCAGCAAGGGCATAGGGGACAAAGGATGACCAGGCGTGCATGGGAATATTGCTGGGGGTGATAATGAGAAAGGGTCCCAGCGGCTCCCAGGTAAGATACTGGTCAATACCCCTGGCCACCTGTTCCATATGCTCGTTCTGCCTGGTAAGACCGTAAAGAGCTGAACATGCAGATTCGATATTCTCGATCACTCTTCTGACAGAGCCTTCGGATTCGCCTATGGTTCTGCCATGATCCTGGGTTAGCACTCTGCAGAGTTCATCAAAGTGTTCCTCAAATTTTCCCCGCATGTCAAAAAGCAGGCGTGCCCTATCCCTCATGGGAAAGTCTCTCCAGGACTTAAAAGCTTCATGGGCCGCCTCAACTGCGGCACGAGCTTCCTCCTCCGTAGCCGTGGGAAACTCGGAGATAATTTCACCTGTTGCCGGATTGGAGTTTTCATTCATGGCTGTAGATTTTGATTCAACCCACTCGCCGTTGATAAATAGTTTTTGTTTTCCGTAGTGCCTTTTAACCTCTGGAAGTAAAAACATTTCTTTAGTCCCCTTTCTAAACAAAGCTGATTGTACAATTTATTTTAAGCGCTTTACCTCAAGCCGTCTTCACCTTTAACTTCGTCAATTGTAAGCCCGCCTATCCTGGCAAATGGACGTCCTGAGTCCGTTATCACGATAATAAGCACAAGCTCATCGGCACGCGGAGCATCGGGAAAACGCACTTCCATAGCATCAAAGTGCGTCCGAACAAAGGCTGCATCCTTAAAATGTAAAGGGACATCAATTGCCGCTCCGGGAAAGCCCAACTTTTTGGCCGAAGGGATAATGGCTTTCCCGCCCCCCACATTATCCCTGAGCGGTTTGCCCAGCCTGGGATGAAGAACGGCAGCACAATGTTCAAGTTCTCCTCCCTCACCTACAATAGCGGCTTTGCCATAACTTTGCACTTCCTCAGGTTTAATGCCCAGTGCTGCTACAGCTTTTTTAGTTAGTATTTCCCCCAGCTCTGTGCTCCAATCGCAAAGCAAAGAAAGGTCTTCAACGTACTTGCCGGCAAAGGGATTCTTAAATACTACAGCAGCGGCCACTTTACGCACAGGCATCTCTAATTTTTTTGTTCCGTCAGCATGAATTTCTTCCAGAAAAGTATACATCTTGCGAACTTCAGGTTTACCCGTCACGTTAATCTCCTCCTTGAATCGTTAATTTTAAAGAGAGCCTCTTCCACAGTTGTAATAAACTCGGTTCGTCCGCCTATTTTCTCGTAAGTGTGGCGGGTCATCGTATACTCCAAAGGTGCAACAGTTGCTGGAGTGGGCACCCAGGTAAAAGCTCTGGGAAGTACTTTTTCCACATCTACGAGAAAATTTATTCCTCCACCCGGTAAAATAAATACCGGTGCGCCTCCCACTGTGAGTATAATTTCACTATTATGCACTCCTTTAGTAAGGCGCAGGGGATAATCAGTAACCCCTGCACGGGCGCTTCCTCCGGATCCCCCCGTATAAAGGGCTGATACCCTGGATTCTTCGCAGCTTTCAGCCAGTGTATCTATAAAAGCCACAACCTCCGCTGTCAACGATATCTCTCTTAGAAAACCGGAAGAAGTTACCTCCAGCAGTGCTGCCCTGCGGCCGGTCGTCTCCGTCACAAGAATACGCATACCTGGCCGGCAAATGCTCATGTCAATTTTTGCTACCGCCTCCCGGGGATCCATTACTGCAGTATCACCCCAACCGGAACCTGCCTGACCAAAATACCTTCCTACCGTGCTCTTTTGTCCGACAGGCTTTATACCGCTGTATTGCATTCCCAGCGCTGCTCCGGCAGGGTGTTCCGAAAGGAGACCGGTGATATGGTGATCAAGGATAATAGCTTCATCAACAATATCCTTAAGTCTGCGGGCAAAAAGTCCAATAGTAGCGCTGCCGCAGCCT
>CAYQQF010000197.1:1348-3154 GCA_964419485.1 uncultured Dethiobacter sp. | reverse complement strand
ACTCCCTGAAAGGTAAGAAATGTTTCTTGAAATAAATAGAAACCTTTGGCCAATAAAAATTGGTTAAGATAATAGCAGACAAGAAGAGACCAAAAACCGGCGCTCCAAAGTCGTCCCAATTCTTTTAACCGTACTATTAGCAGAATAATTATCCAGACTAAAGCAGCACAAATTAACCAGGGCATCTCAGCACACTCCCTTTTTCTAAATTAATTAAAGTCTTCCGGAACGTAATATTGCCCACAACCACCAGAAACCCATGGCAGCAGCTAAAATAAGCCCGATCTCAGCAATGGGAAAAGCTGTAAATAAACTGGCTTCCGCAGACTGTACCAGAAAACAGAGCCCGATGATAATACTGGCCAGCACAATACTGAAGGACAGACGGTTAACCATATTGTTAAACCTGAGCAGCACTTTATCAACATCAACGGATTCGATTTTTATCCGTACATTGTTGAGTGCTCCCTTTTCCAGAATAGCGCCCAGGTATTCCGGAAGAATTTCAATCAAACGGGTATAATTAAGGATATATTTTAATATACTAGAACTTATTTTTTTTCTTGATAACTGTCCCCGTAATAATTCTTTACCCAAAGGCTCCAAAATTTCCGCGATGCTAAAGTCCGGTTCCAGTTCGGAAACAAGCCCCTCCAGTGTAAAAAAAGTCTTGGCCAGAATAGTAAATTCCGCCGGAAAGCAGATCTGCTGCTTGTAAGAAATTTCTATAAGCTCATACAGCAACTGCCCAACTCTAATCTCTTTAAGAGGAAGGTTATAATACTTTTCCTGTAGCCTTTCCAACTCCCATCTTAATTCATTTTTATCAGTTTCGTCGGTAATTACACCCAGCCTGACAATGGAAGCTAAAACCTGATCGCTATCTTTCGTGAAAAAACCTGTCAGGAGCCGCCTGATCGTTTGCCGCTGTTCTTCGCTGAGGGAACCGACAACTCCAAAATCAAGAAAAAAGATTTTTTCCCCTTGCCGAACTCCGATATTGCCGGGGTGTGGGTCTCCGTGAAAAAATCCGTTATCCAGAATTTGTTTTAAATATGCCCTGGTCAGTTTTTCCACAATAAGCCGATTGTCAAAAGTACTCTCTTTTAAATCTTCGGTATTGTTTAGCGTAATCCCTTGTATATACTCCATCGTAAGGACTTTTTGTGTGGTATAGTTCCAATAGATTGAAGGAATAACAATGCTTTGGTCGTTTTTAAAATTATTTTTTAACTTCTCGGCATTGCGCCCCTCCTGGTTGTAGTTTAACTCCATCAAAATAATACGCTTAAATTCTACAACAATATTGCTAAAATGATTAAATCTTCCTACTGCAGTATACTTGTCCAGCAGGCTTGCTATCTCCTTCAGAATATCCAGATCTTGTTCAATCGTCTTTCTAATATTCGGACGTTGAATTTTTACCACTACTGCTTTTCCGTCAGGTAAGACAGCCCTATGCACTTGACCAATTGAAGCAGCAGCAAGAGGGGTTTCATCAAAAGAATTAAAAAGAAGCTCCATCGAATTATTAAGTTCTGTTTCTACAACCTTTTTGGCCTGCTTGCCTGAAAACGGCTGGACCTTATCCTGCAGCCGGCGTAATTCTTTAATATAATCCTTCGGAAGAATATCAGCACGCGTACTTAAAAGCTGACCAAATTTTATGAATGTCGGCCCAAGCTCTTCCATCGCCATTCTAAATCTTTTTGCTTTGGACAGATCGGGTCTTTTTGCACTTCTCTGGCGTAAAAGATAAGGAAAATGGTGAGCAAGCTCACCAATACCCAGGTCATGAATCAGCTG
>CAYQQF010000197.1:0-1338 GCA_964419485.1 uncultured Dethiobacter sp. | reverse complement strand
GCCAGTGTATTTATAATTTTCCGAAACCTTCTCAGACGCCCTCTTCTCCACAACTTGTCTTTTCACTCCATAACTAAACGTCTGTCTGTTAAGGGCAGGAAGGCCTGTGAAGCGCTCACAGGCCTTCCTGAACCTCTACTTCCTCTGTTTTTTTTAATGATTCTTCCAGAAAGCCGATCCTTTCTTTAAGCTCTTGCAG
Source organism: uncultured Dethiobacter sp. (assembly GCA_964419485.1). Taxonomy (GTDB): domain Bacteria; phylum Bacillota; class Dethiobacteria; order DTU022; family UBA8154; genus DUNV01. Next base: position 1,139 of record CAYQQF010000197.1, on the reverse strand, counting down.
TTCTGTTTTGGTAGCCAGGTTCCCTTTCTCAAGCATTCTCGAAATTTCACCGTTAAGATATTCTTTAAATTTTGCTCTTTCTTCTTCCCCTCTTTGTACAAGCTCTTTAATGGCCTGGCGGGCATCTTCTCTGCCGATATCCCCTTTTTGGATTAAATATTCTACCACTTTTTCCGCTTTTTCGCGCGTCAGAGAAAAGGTGCCCCACCCCAGGGAAATAAGAGAATCCAACAACTATCCTCACCTCTTTTTACAAGTATGCTCTTGGAGAGGAGAATAATTAAATTATAGTAAAAGGTTTCCCTTTATCTACAAGAATATCCTTAACTAAAGTTAAAATCCCCATATTTTTGAAAATGCTCAATTAAACCTCCGTCTTTAAGAATTTTTATCATCACCCCTGGCAGAGGTATAATAGGAATAATGATATTTTTAGTCTTGTTTTTAACAGTCCCCCGCTCCAGGTTGACCTCCAGTTCGTCTTCCGGGTCAATTTTTGATGTATCACATTCAATGACAGGCAAACCGGTATTAATGGCATTACGAAAAAATATACGAGCAAAAGAAGAAGCTAGAACACAACTGATATTGGCATTTTTAATGGCCAGCGGCGCCTGCTCCCGGGAAGAACCGCAACCAAAATTTGAACCGGCGACGATCATATCTCCCTCTGTAATTTTTTCATAGAAATGGGGATCCAGGTCTTCCATAACGTGCCTGGCCAGTTCTTTCATATCAAGGGTTTTAAACTTGTGTTTCCCCGAAATAATATAATCTGTATTAACATCATTACCGAATTTAAAAGCTTTTCCGTGTAAAAGCATCTAGTTCACCCTTTCTTGCTGTTTTAGGCCAAATAACGCCGCGGGTCCGTAATTTTTCCTGTCAGGGCGGAAGCAGCCACAGTTGCGGGAGAAGCCAGATAAATTACGGCATTGCTGTTACCCATCCTGCCTTTAAAATTGCGGTTAGCCGTAGAAAGGACCGCTTCTCCGTCAGAAGGAACTCCATTATGAGTTCCTACGCACGGCCCGCATCCCGGAGTGACCACCGCGGCACCCGCTTCTACCAGTGTCTGGATAATCCCTTCTTTCATCGCCTCCAGGTAAACTGTTCTTGAAGATGGAGCAACGATAAGG
>CAYQQF010000196.1:0-3176 GCA_964419485.1 uncultured Dethiobacter sp. | reverse complement strand
ACACATCGTCGGATTAGACATTGACAGGAAAAGAAACTTCCTTTACAATATTTATAAAAGCACACACTATTGAAAGTAGAACAGGCGAACGTTTTTAACGTTGGGGCCGGGCTATTTTTTAGCAGCAGGTTGTAAAACCTGTGGGACTACACAAATCCCACAGGTTTTTTCACTAATATACCTTATAGTAGTGGAGGGTTTGCTGTGAATAATTTGGCCGGAGAAAACGGGGTATACAGGAAAGCCGAAAAGATTACTCTGCTCTGCCTTCTAGGAAATATTGCTCTGTGCGTTTTGAAAGGTTTTGCCGGTTATCTGGGCGGAAGCAAAGCTTTGATGGCCGATGCCTATCATTCCCTTTCCGATATTATTGCTACACTGGTTGTTTATTTCAGTCTTAAAATTGCCCAAAAACCAGTTGATGCCGACCACCATTACGGTCACGGAAAAGTTGAGCCGCTCTGTGCTGCCTTTGTCGGGCTGACTTTAGTTTTTGCAAGCGGTTATATCCTTAAAGATATCCTCGTAACAATTGCTTCCGGATTATTTCCACCTCCGTCGCTCATTGCTCTTTTGGCCGCCGGCACTTCCATCCTCGTAAAAGAAGGCATGTTTCGCATCACGTATGCGGAAGGGAAAAAAATAAACAGCGATGCTGTTTTGGCAAATGCATGGGACCACCGTTCGGATGCTTATTCTTCCATTGGAACGTTTTTTGGTATTTCAGGCAGTATTGCGGGAGGCGCTCTGAATATTCCCGCACTGCAGTACCTTGATCCTGTCGCGGGTATCATTGTGGCTTTTCTCATTGCTAAATTCGCTGTGACAATTTTGAAGGATGCTGTGAAAAAACTTATGGATTCTTCACCGGAAGAAGAAAAAATGGCCGTTTTCCTTGCAACGCTGCAGGATATCGAAGAGATTGAAGCAATTTCATGGATCAAGGCTCGCTATGTGGGAAATAATCTTATGGTAGATCTGGCGATCGAGGTGGATGCACATAAAACAATCGAACAAGGCCACCTGATCGCTCTATCTGCAAAACAGATGTTAATGGATAAATACAACGATATTGAAGATGTTATTGTTCACATTAATCCTTATTATTAAATTTTGTAAGGATAGTTCATCTATATTTTCGAAACTACGAAATATTAAGCTTTTCATACTTTTAAAAAAAGGACTTTTGTTTAATTATGGCGAATAGACATTTAAAAAAAAGAGAAAAGGAGGTTAATTCTTGCATGTTTAAAATTGTAACAAAAAGGGTTTTATCCGAAGTAAATAAACTGATGGAAGTTGAAGCACCGCTAGTCGCCCGAAAAGCAAAACCCGGACAATTTATTATTCTTCGTACCCATGAAAGTGGTGAAAGAATCCCTCTCACTATAGCGGACAGCAACAAAGAAAAGGGCACCATAACAATTATTTTCCAGGAAATCGGCAAAACTACAAAGCAACTGGGGATGATGGAAGAAGGAGAATACCTGAACGATTTTGTAGGGCCTTTGGGACAGGCTATGGATTTGCCGTCTTCGGGACGCGTAATTGCTGTTGGCGGCGGAGTGGGAATTGCTCCCATTTATCCCAAAGTAAAAGCATTTCATGACGCCGGGCTGGAAGTTATCTCCATTATTGGAGCCAGAACAGCCGATCTTTTAATTCTGGAAGATGAAATGCGTGCGGTCAGCAGCGAGCTGCATGTCTGCACTGATGACGGGACAAGGGGCCATCACGGTTTCGTTTCGGATCTGCTTCAGCCCTTTCTGGATGACAAAACCAAGAAAATCGATGAGATTATCGCCGTTGGTCCTCTACCCATGATGCGCGTTGTTGCCAACCAGACAAAGCCATACGGGATTAAGACGATGGTAAGCTTAAACCCCATTATGGTGGACGGGACAGGAATGTGCGGCTGTTGCCGTGTAACACTAGGCGGAGAAACAAAGTTCAGCTGTGTTGACGGACCTGTTTTTGATGCTCACCGTGTTGATTTTGATGAACTATTACGGCGCTCACGCACCTACCTTGATAAGGAAAAAGTTGCTCTGGAAAAATTTGAGCATGAATGCAGATGTGGAGGTGGAAAATAATGTTAGATAAAGAACAAATAAAAGAGATGCGTAAAAACCCGGAAAAACACCCCATGCCTGAGCAAGATCATCATGAGCGTATAAAAAACTTTAATGAAGTGCCCTTCGGGTATGATGCGGAAACGGCCGTGAAAGAAGCTTACAGGTGCCTGCAGTGCAAAGATGCCAAGTGTGTTGAAGGATGTCCTGTGGAGGTGGACATACCGGCATTTATTAAATGTATCCAGGAAGAAAATTTTGATGAAGGTATTAAAAAACTGAAAGAAAAAAATAACCTGCCGGCTGTTTGTGGACGTGTTTGTCCGCAGGAAAGCCAGTGCGAGTCTTTCTGCATAAGGGGTAAAAAAGGACAGCCCGTAGCTGTCGGGCGCCTGGAACGCTTTCTGGCTGATTATGAACTGGCCAAAGGCGTAGAAGCGCCCTCCAAGCCGGCAAAAACAGGCAAGCGTGTAGCTATCGTAGGCTCAGGTCCGGCAGGGCTTACGGCAGCCGGCGACCTGGCCAAGATGGGCCATGAAGTGGTGCTCTTTGAAGCATTCCATTCTACCGGCGGTGTCCTGCGTTACGGAATTCCTGAGTTCCGTCTGCCCAAGGAAAAGGTGCTGCAGCGCGAGGTAGATTATATCGCCAGTTTAGGCGTAGATATTAGAACAAACGTCGTTATTGGAAAAACAATAACTATTGACGAGCTTTTTAATGAGGAAGGCTTTGATGCTGTTTTTGTCGGCACGGGCGCAGGTCTTCCCCAGTTTCTCGGTATCCCGGGTGAAAACTTAAGCGGGGTTTATTCAGCCAATGAGTTTTTAACCAGGACCAACCTGATGAAAGCCTATTTATTCCCCGATTGGGATACTCCCATAAAGCTGGCCAAAAAAGTGGCCGTCGTCGGTGCAGGAAACGTGGCTATGGACTCGGCCCGTACAGCCTTGAGGCTGGGTGCCGAAGAGGTCCATATTGTTTACCGCCGTTCCGACAAGGAGATGCCGGCACGTGCGGAAGAAATTGAACATGCCAAACAAGAAGGAGTAATTTTTAACTTATTGACCAACCCGATTAAAATTATCTCCGATGAGAACGGCTGGG
>CAYQQF010000195.1:0-3203 GCA_964419485.1 uncultured Dethiobacter sp. | reverse complement strand
TCCTAACAAGTTCCCGGGCCATTAGCAGGCTTGTGTAAAGTACAGGGGCTTCTTTTCGTTCTTCAAAAGTTAAATATTTATTGCGAGAACTCATGGCCAGCCCGTCCGGCTCTCTTACGGTGGGAAGAATAACCAAATCCAGGTCCATATTCAAGTCCAAAAGCATTTTCTTTAAAACCAGGGCCTGCTGGGCATCTTTTTGGCCAAAATAAGCCTTGTGAGGGGAAACAAGGTTAAAAAGCTTTGTGACTACGGTAGTCACACCGCGAAAATGTCCCGGCCGGGAAGCGCCGCAGAGCCCTTCGGTCAATCTGTCAACATCAACAAATGTAGCATAACCTGGCGGGTACATCTCCTTAGAAGCCGGCACAAAGAGCAGATCACAACCCGCCGAACCGGCCAACTCCTTTTCCCTTCCCAGATCACGCGGATAACGCTCAAAATCTTCTCCGACGCCGAATTGCAGAGGATTGACAAAAATACTCAAAACTACAAAATCGGTTTCCGCACTGGCTGTCCTAACCAGTGAGAGATGTCCTTCGTGTAAAAAACCCATCGTCGGAACAAAACCGACCGTCATCCCTTTTTTCTTTATTTCCTTGATGGTCTCTTTGATGGCATCAAGTTTTGTTATAACCTGCAAGCATATCGCCTCCGCAAAAGATTACCCTTCCAGCACTCCGGCTAAGGCTTCTTCAGACATGGTATAGGAATGTTTATCTTCCGGGAAAGAACTGCCTTTTACCTCTGAAATATAATCATGAATCCCTTTTAACATTACCTCCCTGACTGAAGAGTACTGCTTGACAAATTTTGGGGTCTTCCCAGTATAAAGGCCCATAATATCATGATAAACCAGAACCTGACCATCGCAAAATTTCCCCGCTCCGATTCCAATAACAGGAATGGACAACTTTGCAGTAATAATTTTGGCCAGCTGCCAGGGAACACATTCCAGAACCAGCATAAAAGCCCCGGCTTCTTCCAGCGCCAGAGCATCCTCAACTATTTTCTTTGCTACAACAGGATCTTTACCCTGGACTTTATACCCTCCCAGCTGACCGACCGACTGAGGTGTCAGTCCAAGGTGACCAACAACGGGAATTCCTGTTTGTGTCATACTTTTTACCGCGGCAATAATCTCCAAACCGCCTTCAACCTTTACACCCTGAGCACCCGTCTGCCGAATAATTTTCCCGGCATTTCGCAGTGCATCTTCGGCACTGATTTGATACGTTAAAAACGGCATGTCAATAACAACAAAAGCCCTTTCGCTTCCCCTGACAACTGCTCTGCCATGGTGAATCATTTCGTCAAGGGTAACAGAAAGGGTATCTTTATAACCCAGCACTGCCATCCCAAGAGAATCGCCCACAAGAATCGTCTCGACTCCGGCTTCATCAACCAGCTGTGCTGTAGGATAATCGTAGGCAGTAAGCATTGCTATCTTTTCACCTTTTTGTTTCATTTCCTTAAAAGCCAGGGTGGTAAGCCGTTTATCGGCCACTATAAATACCTCCTTGCAGCAAAGTTTTTATTTCTTCTTCCTCGGCTTTTGTTAATGTTCCTTTCCTTACAGCCAACTCAGCAGTGTAAAGACCCATTTGTTTATAAACTGGAATCAATTCGGGGAGCAATGTCTCCATTTTGGCAAGGTGAGCATGGATTGTGGAAAGATCCCCCCGGTCAATAGGGCCGGTCAGGGCTTTTTCGGGCCCAATCTCCCGAATATTATGCAAGGTACTGAAAATTAAAGGTGAAAGCGCTTCAAATGCCGTTTCAGCAGGGATACCCAGCGCTGTAAAACATTGTAAAGCAACATCCATCAAAGAAACCAGGTAATTACAGGCTATGCAGGCTGCAGCGTGATACAGATCCTTCATCTCCGCTGGAATCAAAAACAGTTTTCCCTGCAATGTTTTAACTAATTCCTGAGCCAGCGGAAAACACCCCTCATCTCCTTCTACGGCAAAAAAAGTGCCCGGAAGGGAACTGAGACCTTCCTCCAGGGAGGGAAAAGTTTGCAGCGGGTGGAAAGAAAGTCCATAAGCACCTTCCCGGCGTGCAGAAGAGAGAATGTCTGAACTATGAACACCACTGGTATGTAAAACAACCTGCCCTTTCCTGAAACCTCCTTTAGCTGCAATAAGTTTGCAAACATCCTCAACGATACGATCAGGCGTCGTTAAAAAAACAATTTCCGCTTCCCTGGCGGCCATCTCCGGCCGGGGATAAACCGGACATTCCAACAAACGAGCCGCTTTTCTTCCGGAATCCTCTGAACGACAAACTACACCCGTTATGCGATATCCTTTTTTCATTAAAGCATATCCCAAAACTTTTCCAACATTTCCGGCACCAATAATGGCAATTTCCTTCACTAGAACCATTCCCTATGCCTGAAAAAAACATGCCTTCCTGCGGTGGGCAAGAAGGCACATGTACTTCCTCTCTGTACCTTCCGTCCCGGTCCTCTCCGGCTCCAGGCAGAATCAATATAGAAAGTTAGAATCATAAAGGGAAAAATGCAGGTACAGGACACGGTTCCCGCCCCGCATTATTCTACCATGTTTTTTAGGCCTTTGCAAGATGTTTCTTCGACTTTTTTACCACTTCTCTTTTAAAAGCTCAACCAGGAGAGCTATTCCTCCTTTTACATCAGACAGATCTACCATTTCTCCAGGCGTATGAATATAACGGCAGGGGATAGAGAGTGCTCCTGAGGGCACTCCTTCCCTGGAAAGGTGAATACTGCCGGCATCTGTTCCGCCCCTCTCCAGTACCTCAAGCTGGTAAGAAATATTCATTTGTTCTGCTGTCCGGGTCATCCGCCGAACAACATCCGGGTGACAGATTACCGAAGTATCTTTAATTTTAATCGCCGGTCCCTTCCCCAGAAAAAGATCCATTTTAAACTCCGGCTCGGGAGTATCGCCGGTTCTGGTCACATCAACAGCCAGGGCATAATCGGGATTAAGCTTATAAGAAACAGTTCTGGCACCTCGAAGACCAACTTCTTCCTGAGTGGTAAAAACAAAATAAACTTCATTAGGTAAAGAAGCCGGGATGCTTTTTAAAACCTGAAGCAATAAAGCACACCCTGCACGGTTATCCAGAGATTTGGCCGTCACACGGGACCCCATACGGTGAAAGGATGGATAATATGTTGCCACATCACCGATTTTTACTTTTTCCAGGGCTTC
>CAYQQF010000194.1:0-3203 GCA_964419485.1 uncultured Dethiobacter sp. | reverse complement strand
TTATTTAAAAAAAGTATAGCATGACTCCGGCAAGCCGTCAATAAAAATCTACATCTACGTCTATTCTTGTTGTAATAGTAGCAAAGACTGATCCACCGGGGGAAAACGGAAATGTCCGATAATCTCCCATTTTAACAGGCAATCTTCCTCCCGGGCAATACCGGCATTATGGATCACCAGCGGCAGGCCTCCGCTTCCCGTGCGGTCACTGATTATGCCGCAGTGATCTCGGCCGTTTGGGAAACGCCAGTAAACCACGTCGCCCCACTTCCACTTGTCTAATTCTTCATCCACCTCCAGAGTCAGCGAGATTCCATAGCGCTCCAAAAAGAGTATCTGGTTAGGGACACGCCTGTGATCGATATTCGCATCAGGGCCGTTTAACCCCCATTTCTGTGGGTAGAGATGAAAATTTTCATCCATATCCTGGTGAATTAATTGCTGAAGATCAATGCCGGCGTGACGGAACGCTCTGACCACAACATCAGTACATGCACCTCGATCGGGAGAAATATCTCCCCCGGGAAAACTGATCGCTTCATACGAAGCATCGTAGCGGGTACCGTTTTTTACCTCTTGGCGCGCTCCTAATAGTATCAGATCGGAAGTATTTCGCTCTTCTTCCGGAATTAACTCTACGGGAGAAGGACTTTCCAAATAGACTCCTTTCTCCATAAAATATTCTTTACAGTGCTGCAACTCTTCCTGAAGGGGAATGACCCTGTAGAGTTTTCCTGCCAGCAAGAAACCGAACAGCAAACAAAGAAGGAGTAAAAAAATAATCAAAATCCTACTTTCTGGAAAAAACTTTTTATCTATCACCAGAAAACACCCCATAGAAATAGACGAAAAAAAGGTGGTTTGGTTTCTCGCCCGCAGAAAGATCCCTGTCATTAAGGAATCATTCCCGAGAGACCAGTTTACTTGAACGGACTATTGTTTATCTGGAAGGATTTTCTAGAGATGTGATCATGCTTTTTCTGCAGAAGATTGTAACCAGGTATGGTAATTTTTTCTTTTCAATAATTATATCGTAATTACATTTAAAGTCAAATTATACTGTAAATTACAACCTGCCTTATGGTATGACTCTTAATCTGCAATACAAAAATGCCGGCCAAGGTTTTCCCTCTGTGTCCGGCATTTTTTGATTATGATATTCTCATCTGGTAGCAGGTCATTTATCGGGTTTACTCTGCCGGCTGGATAAAAAAGCCGGCTACTTCTTTGTTACTGTTGTATACTACGATTAGATCAAGTGTTGCTGATGCGAATTCACTGGTAACGAAAGCGCGGTCATAGCCTTCAACTTTGTCTGTGCGTATGCCAGTTTCACCCTCGTAGTCACCAGCCTGTGCCAGGATTTGTTTCCAGATGGTTTCCAGTTCGCTTTCCGATGGTAATTCTTGTTTCATCTTCTCATCAAGCGAGGCGTATGCACCGGTGAAATCTTCTTCTGCCAGCTGGTTAACAAAGGCGGCAGCCAGCGCACTTATTTCTTCGTTTGTATCATTTCCGGGACTGCTGCAGGAAACGACTGAAAGGGCGAAGATGGCCAACATACAAATGACTGCAAACTTTTTTAACATTACATCACACCTTTCCTGAATTAATAATCATTAGAATAGCATATTTTTCAGTTGTCCAGGATCCAGGAGGAGATATCGTCCACCACATCTTCCGCTACATTGTCCGAACGCAGATATTCCAATGGATTGGGCTGTCCTTTACCGGCAATAAAAAGATGGTTTAGAAAAGGGTAACTAATGAATGTTACATCGTGGCGGTCAGAAAGGGCTTCGCGCCAGCCGGCAAAGTCCTCCATGGTGACCTGGTAATCGCGTTCACCCTGGAGAATGAGCATGGGGATGTTTAACGTTTGTGCGGTTTGGACAGGGCTGTAGTCCAGCAGGTAAAGCCAATAGGAGGCAGGAATGCCCATGGGCAATTCCCGCGCCGGTGTGTCGCCGGAGAGGTTGGGGTCTTTTACCCGGGCAACTTGTTTGCGCACGTTTTGCAGGTTCTCTTCTTCTTTCGGAGTCGGAATGCCGTACAGGTAGGTCAGGAATTCTATTTGTTCCAGATACAGGTCTTCCAGCGGGCGGGTAGATCCAGCCAGAATTATTATCCCGGCGAGATCTGTTGCAGAGGCAATGCGGGGCGCAAGAGTACCGCCCAGGCTGTGCCCCAATACATAGATACGGTCAGCATTGATTTCCGGCTGACTTTGTAAGAGATTCACCGCTGCTGCGGCATCGTCCGTGGTTTCTTCTTTGGGGGTGATGCTGTCAGCCAAGACGGCCATGCCAATTTTGTGCTCCAGCGTGCGCTTTTCATAGCGTAAAACCGCAATTCCCCGGTTGGCCAGGCCCCAGGCCAGATCTTTGAAGGGTTTATTGGCAGAGACGGTTTCGTCACGGTCATTAGGGCCGGAGCCATGGACCAGTACCACGGCCGGATGGGGGCCCTGTGTCGACGGAACAGTCAGCGTGCCCGGCAGGGACCAGGGATCGTCGCCCATTGTAACTTCCCTTTCCTTAAAGTTGGCCGGTTCAGAGTAAGCGGGCGGACAATAATCTTTGGCCGGCAGGAGCTGAAAACCGGCAATACGTCTGTCAGCGTCAAAAACAAGCCGCATGTCCAGAAGCGCTTCTTCAAACTCCATCGTGACAAGAACTGTGTCGTATTCATGAAACTCGTCTGCCTGTATCCCGATTTTATTTTTAAATGAGCCCATCTGTTTTTCTAATTGCTCCCAGAATTTCAGCAGGTAACGATCTGATACCTGCTCCTTCATATTGGCGTCAAAATAACCGGCGGCACCGGGGAAGTCTCCGGCAGCAAGTTTTGTAGTAAAAGCCTCGGCTAAATCGCTGATTTCTCCTTTCAGAGGCGGCATGACCTGCTCTCCGGTGCAGGAAACCAGACAGGCCATCAAAGATAAGAGCAGCAAAGTTAGTAGTATCGAAGAATGTTTGCCCAAAGTATCCACACCTTTTTCTTTCCTCTTCCTGCATATTTAAACTGTATTATTATTCTCCATTGGGTATTCTCCATCGGGAAATATATCACCTGCAGAAGCGATAATTTAGGTAAGAAAGTTTAATGTGCTGTTTATACTGAATGCGTGGCAAAATACCATTAAGTACCTTGTGATTTTCCCTCACCTATAATATGATTATGATTAGAAATATATTTGGAAT
>CAYQQF010000193.1:0-3260 GCA_964419485.1 uncultured Dethiobacter sp. | reverse complement strand
CCGGATGGTGCATTGCAGTTGGTTGAAGGACTACCTGAATATTTTTTGGCTGAAGGATGGATAGATGAAGAGAACATTTTCGGTCTGACAGGAACCCATTGCCTTTCTGTCAGCTTGTTGGGGAAGGGGATACGTTCCCTGGGGACAAATGCCTGGAGCGCTCAGATTTCCCCGGATGGGCGAAAATTATCTTATCTGGATGAAAACGGGATTAACCTGATAAACATTGACGGGAGCGGCCAAAAATTTCTTTGGCAGGACGGTGAATCGGGCTTCGCTTCCCAGGAGAGCAGCCCCGCAGGAGGCATCTGGTCGCCGGATGGAGAAAAAATCCTCTGCTGGTACGAACATGAATGGGACTGTGAATTTTTTTGCCTGAGACTTCACGACAATCATCTGCAAGCCCTTGACACAGCCAGGGAAGGATATTTTCTCCCCTCACCCGCGGGATGGGTTGATGATTCCCGGTTACTTTTTAATATACGCGCCAGCCGCAAAAAAGACGGGACCCAGGAATATTCTCACGGATACCGTTCTGATATGGGTGTCTATAATCTTTCGGCAGGTACATTTGAGATCATTACCGGGGCTGAAGATGGCGAGTTTATTGAAGCCGCTGATTTAAGCCCTTCCATGATTGTTTTTAGAAGATATTATGGTGAGGGCGCGGACCTTACGCACGGGGTAATGGATTACTCCGGGCGGGTTTTGTGGGAAAAGGACCTGGGGAGAGTATTGAGCCTGTCTTTATCACCGGACGGGGAGAAGATAGCCTGTCTGGTGGAGGAAGAAGCAGCAGATTCCAATGCCGCGGTAAAACTTGTTGTGAAGGAAGGGGAACAAGAAAAAGAGATTGCTTCTTTTCTTGTCGGAGATCATTTAAAGGGGCCTTTTTGGTCTCCTGACGGTGACCGTATTCTGCTCGGTTTCTCCTCACGCTTGCCGGCTGAGAAACCGGCCGGTTCGTTTAAAACATATTATACCGCTCTTATTATTACCCCCTGAGGATTAAGGGCCAAGGGAAGGCCTATTGCCTCTCTTTTCGGGATAAGGTATAATGTTTTTCGTTGGTGTTAATAATGAAATGTTCATGAACGCGGGAAAGGAACTGAAAAATTTATGGGAAGAAATGTAAAAAAACAGAACAAGAGGTCAGGGATAAAAAAATATTTGCTCATTGCTGTATTTGTTCTGGTTGCGGTCATTATTGGCTCCGGCATCTGGCTGAGTTCTTTGTGGAATCAAATTTACCAGGTGGTTATGCCCGATGAGCAAGGAATTTTCCCCCATACGGGGCAGTCGGAAACAGATGAAATTGCTATCCCCGATATTATGAATGTCCTTCTTTTGGGCCTTGATCCCCGCGATCAGGGTAAGCGGTCAGATACGATCATGATCATGACTTTAAACCACCGGAACGGGGAGATCAGTCTTTTTTCCATTCCGCGGGATATGCGGGTGCAGATTCCCGGTCATGGAAAGGACAAAATCAATCATGCCTATGCTTATGGAGGCGTGGCTCTGACCAGAGAGGTTGTGGAGGATTTTCTTGATATCAAAATTGACCATTACATTACCACCGATTTTGACGGTTTTACAAATATTATCGATCTCCTGGGAGGTATCGAGCTGGATATCGAGAAAAGAATGTATTACGAGGGGATCGATGTGCTCATCGATTTGAAACCGGGGCTGCAACACCTGGATGGGGAAAAAGCGCTCCAGTTCGTCCGCTGGCGCAGCGACGGCGAGGCAGACCTGGGACGCGTCCGTCGCCAGCAGCAGTTTCTCAAGGCTCTGTTGCAGGAGATTATTGCTTTTAAGAATATCCTTAGATTTCCGAAGCTTATGCCGGAGGTTGCCGAGAATATAAAAACAGACCTGGAATTGAACCAGGCGCTTTTGTTGGCCAACAAGCTTAAGAGCGTGGATTTTGAGCAGATCAATACCTATACTCTTCCGGGGAGAAATCAAAAAATCGACGGTATCAGCTACGTGATTCCCCTGGAAGAAGAGATCCGCAGCCTGGTGGACGAATATATGAAAGGCAGCAAAGTCAAACAATCCTGAAGGTGAAGTAATGTCAAATTTTATGCCCGATGAATTAACAGCCGCAAAGAAGAGGGCCGCCCGGATCTGCATCCTTGGGCGGCCTGTTGACTGTCTGACTGCTGAACAGGCCGCAACGGAGATCTCTCTGGCCTGGGAGAGAAAAGCTTTTTTCCATGTGGTTACGGCCAATGCGGAGATGCTCTACCAGAGCACCCGTGACAGGGCTCTGGCAGCGGTAATTGAGGAAGCCGAACTGGTTACGGCAGACGGAATCGGTGTCGTCCTGGCATCGCGCCTTTTGGGCCGGCCTGTTCCGGAGCGGGTTGCCGGTTATGACCTGATGCTGAAGTGTCTGGAAATGGCGGCACAGCGCGGCATACCGGTTTTTTTCTTTGGAGCACGCCCCGGGGTCTTGCAGGATGCCGTCTTGGCTGCATCCTGCCGGTTTTCCGGTTTACAGGTGGTGGGAAGCCGGCATGGTTATTTTAAGGAAGAGGAAGAGGAAGGGATTGCACGGCAGATTTCTCTGCAGGAACCGGGGCTTCTTCTGGTGGCCCTGGGTGTTCCCAAACAGGAGAAGTGGATCTCTCGCTTTCGGGGCATACTTCCTACCTGTACTGTGATTGGAGTTGGGGGGAGCTTTGATGTGCTCTCCGGGAAGGTCCGCCGGGCACCGGGTTGGGTGCAGCGGGCAGGGCTGGAATGGTTATACCGCATCTTCAGGGAACCCTCCCGGTTAAAAAGGGCGGCCAATCTGCCTTTTTTCCTCTTGTCCGTGCTGAGGCAGGCTTTGAAAAGCGTACTAAAAAAGCATACTTAGACGTTTTTGAAGCAGGAGAACCGTCCCTATGCTTCTGCCCCCTGGAGGTGGCCGATGACCAGATCTCCCACTTCTTCCGTGCTGTAACCCATTTTCCCGGCGGAAAGGCTGCGGATGTTTCTGGAACATGTGGCCATGACGGCTTGTTCCATCGCCGCAGCAGCTTCTTTTTCTCCCAGGTAGTCAAGCATCATCCCTCCGGCACAGATAGCGGCAAGGGGGTTAATGGTATTGCTGCCGGCGTATTTAGGAGCTGAGCCGCCGATGGGCTCGAACATGGATGTCCCCGCAGGGTTGATATTGCCGCCTGCAGCGATTCCCATTCCTCCCTGGATCATCGCTCCCAGGTCGGTGATGATATCTCCAAACATATTATCCGTTACAATGA
>CAYQQF010000192.1:0-3264 GCA_964419485.1 uncultured Dethiobacter sp. | reverse complement strand
CATCCTCCGGCCTGAAAATCAGCCCCGTCCCTTCCCCGGGATAATCCAGGCCGGAACGCACTCCAAAACCGAAAGCTCTGATGTAATCAAACAATTTTTCAGCACCCAGCCTTTCGCCCAGTGCTATAAAAGCAGGGTTGCAGGAACCCAGGACGGCCTCCAGAAAATTAATCGCACCATGCCCTCCCCTGTCTGAAGTCCAGCAGTTGATTGAGTGACCGGCAATGGTCACCGCTCCGGAACAAAAAAAGCCTTCTTCTTCCCGGTATAAATTTTCTTCTATCGCGGCAGAAAGGGTAATCAATTTAAAGGTTGAACCCGGCTCGTAAGTATCCGTCACCGGGAAGAGTCTCCAAAAATCCTTATCATAATCATTATAATTGTTTGGGTTAAAATCAGGTTTGGAAGCAGCCGCCAAAATTTCACCCGTTTGCGGATTAACAGCCAGAGCGAGTACCCTTTCCGGAGCATACTCAACCATAGCCTTGGAGAGTTCTCTTTCCATAATAAACTGGATCGTTTCGTCAATAGTGAGGATTAGATCCATCCCCTCCTTCGGCGGGATAAACCGCCGCACACCCGGAATTTCTCTTCCGCGGTTATCAGTAGGGAAAACAATACTGCCATCACGGCCTTTAAGTTGTTCCTCATAAAAAATTTCCAGACCTCCCCAACCCTGATCCATCCCCACAAAACCCACTACTTGAGATAAAAGCGTTTCATTGGGATAAAATCTTTTCGTTTCCTGGGTAAAAGTAATCCCGGATAAATTTAAAAGCCGTATTTCTCTGGCTTCTTCTTCTTCGATTTTTCTTTTTACATATACCGCAGCTCTTTCCTGGGTAATCAATTCAAATATGCGTTCCTCATCCATTTCCAAAACCGGAGCAAGCGCTCTGGCCGTAAAATAAGGATCATCAATTTGAGGCGGGATCGCTACAACTGTCTCCACTGTTGCACTTCCGGCAAGAAGACACCCTTTCCTGTCATATATGTTACCTCTGGAAGAACGGGCAGGAATACTTCTGTTCCACTGTTCCCATGCTTTTTGTTGCAATTCGTCGGCCCTGACAAACTGAATCCACCCCAGTCTGACGACCAGGGCAACCATAATAAGGGCTGCTGCAACAAAGAGCCACAGAAGGCGCCTGCGAATATGTAAATTAGAAGCAGTATCGCGAGCCATTTTGCCTCCTTATGGCGAAGTTACTCGTTCCTGGCGATGCGTAACCACTGTCTTGTTTCAGGGTACTGCAGCCCCAGATCATTTTTGGCAATCATTTCAATTCTTTCCAATGAACTTAGACGTTTAACCTCAATGCGCAAATGTTCTCTTTCACTCTGAAGCTCTTCTATTTCCCTGTTTACCTGATGGATCTGCAATTTTACAGCCACAACCCGGCTGTATTGGCTGATAAGGCCTACGCTCACCAGTAAAACACACAGGAGCAGGGCATAAAAGGTCAGGTTTCCCCACTGAACGGCTTCTTTTTGGGGAGCCTCATCAACTGTTCGTCTTATTCCGGTCCTGTAGCGAGCCTTTTCCGGAAACCGTTGCTCCGGAAAATATCCACTTTGCACTTTTTGTTTCGTTACTATCAACTTTATTCACCTGCCCGGTTAATTAGAACTTTCGCAGAGTCCGGCCCATCCTGGGGAAGCTTCTCAGCCGCCCTTAAACGGGCACTCTTCGACCTTGGATTGGCATCTTTCTCCTCATCGTTCGGTAAAAGAGGTTTGCCTGTCAAAATCTTTAAGGAAGGCGTTTTTCCACAAATGCATACGGGAATTCCGGGTGGACAGATACAGCCCTGTGCCAGTTCTTTAAATTTTCGTTTAACAATTTCGTCTTCCAGGGATTGATAAGAAAGGACCGCTATCCTGCCGCCCGGACGGATCCGCTTAATTGCCCCATCAAGACCCAGGAAAAGATTATCCAGCTCCTTGTTTACGGCAATTCTCAGAGCCTGGAAAACACGTTTGGCCGGATGACCTCCCTTGCGCCTCGCACCAGCGGGAATAGCCGCTTTGATAATTTCCACCAGCTGACTGCTGCGTAAGACCGGTCCATGACTTAACCTGTATCTGACAATAAATAAAGCAATTCGCGAAGCCCACTTTTCTTCACCATAGCGGTGGAAAAGATACGCCAACTCTTTCTGAGAAAGGCTCTGCAGCAGATCAGCCGCCGTATGGGGGAGATCCGCATCCATACGCATATCTAGAAAAACATCATTCCGATAGGAAAACCCCCTTCTATCACAATCCAGTTGATAGGAAGAAACTCCTAAATCAAAAATTATTCCGTCCACAACCTCTAGTTGAAGGCGCTGCAGAATAGCATCAATCTCCGCAAAATTTCCTTTTACCGCTACAAAAGCTTCCTTAAAAGAAGCAAGCCGTTTCGTTGCCTGCTCCAAAGCCTCGATATCCTGGTCTATCCCCACCAGTTTTCCCCCGGGAATCCGCTCTAAAATGGCCTGTGCATGTCCTCCCATGCCCAAGGTGGCATCGACATACAATTTCCCTGGTTCGGGACGTAAAAATTTCAGAACTTCTTTTATCATTACCGGCACATGAAATGGTATCTCTTCGGAGCAGCTTATTTCTCTCCCCTTCCTTTGCCTTAAAAATCAAAATCAATTATCTTCTCTGCAACCTGTTCATAAGAAAGGTTTAACTTATTACTGTATTCTCTCCACTTTTCTTTGCTCCAAATCTCAGCCCGGTTGGAAACCCCGATAAAAATAACATCCTTGTTCAGCTCGGCATGTTCCCTGAGCATGGGTGGAATAAGAATACGGCCCTGTTTATCAATTTCCACCTCCGAAGCACCGGAAAAAAACAATCTCATAAAGGCCCTTGCTTCGGCTTTGGCAAACGGCATGGCCTTTAATTTACTTTCCAGATTACTCCATTCGTCAACGGGGTAAGCGAAAAGGCAGTTATCCAGGCCGCGGGTGATAATAAAGCGGTCTTGCAGCTCTTCCCGAAACCGGGAGGGAACGATCACGCGGCCTTTATTATCCAGAGTATGATTAAATTCACCGATTAACATATTATCATCCACCTGCTTTTGCCTGGAGAACTTTTTACCCACTTCTCACCACTTTGAACCACTTTGCACTATATTCTTCCCCCTCTGCACAAAATCCTGCAAAAAAGAAAAAAAAAATATTAAAAACTTTTAAAAAAAGTTTTATCATTAATTCAATCGGGTAGGAGGCTGCTCATTATTTGAGCAGCCGACCTCCCACACCACTC
>CAYQQF010000191.1:0-3279 GCA_964419485.1 uncultured Dethiobacter sp. | reverse complement strand
TCACCTGCCAGTTCTATGACGGGTTTTATTTTGATAAGGACGTTGAAATAAAATGTTTCGCGGTACCCGCCCTGTATAGTATAGCGAACAGGTATAAAAAAGAGGACCGCCAGCAAGAGCACCAGCACCGCCAGAACCCAAAAAAGAATGTTTAGGTACAATCCCATATGGCTACCTCCTTAAAGCTTTAGCGGGCAACGCTTACCTGAAAATAATCCTGGAAATAAGGGGGCTTCTTTTACGAAACGAGTCCCGGGCGTTATTGCCAAAGCGGTGTAAGGTCCTGTTCAACAATTTGGAGCCGGGTAAATGGCTGCAAAAATTGAGCGTATTTTTTAGTGTTGTAATTTGGAGCCCGAAAAGAACCGTTGCAGAAAATTTTATTTCCTTTTGGGCGTCTCTCTCCGCTAAGGGGGAAAAATGTGTTGTTAAAGCTTGTGTTCTGCAGGCGGCGATTGCTTCCAGGGGAACTGCAGTTTCGTTAAGCTGTTTTTTCAGGTCCCAATCCAGAATCTTAAGCTGGCTTAGTTCCTTCCGGCACTCCGGGCAGGTCGATAAATGTTCTTCCAGCAAAATTTTTTCCAGCTCAGACAGTTCACCATCGATGTAAAAGCAAAGCCAATCGGCAAATTTGCACGACAACCGCTACACCTCCAAAAGTCTGTCTTTTTCCATTTTTTTTCTTAATATATTTCTCGCCCTGAAAATGCTGCTTTTTACTGTTCCAAGGGGTTGATCCAAAGTCCGGGCAATTTCCTCGTAACTCATCTCCTCCATATAGCGCAGGATCAGGGCAGCACGATAATTGGGGGGGAGTTCTCTCAGGAGTGTATCGATGACGTCTCTGGTACTGCTCAAAAGAGCGGTCTCCTCAGTATTTTCTTTGCCGGCCAGTGTTTCTGTCATTCTGTAAGAATCCTCTCTATGAGCTTCCAGGGAGAGGTGCGGCTCTTCGCTGAAGCCTCTGCGATGATTAAGGAACGTATTTATGGCTATTTTTTTTAGCCAGGGCAAAAATGGGCGGTTTTCATCAAAACGGTGCATAGTGCGAAAGACTTTAATGTAAGTTTCCTGCATGATGTCCAGAGCTTCATCCTTATCCCGGGTTAAGCCGTAACAAAGTTGGTACAGATAATTTTCATGCTTTCTCAGCAGATCGTTAAAGGCCCCTTTGTCGTTATTCTTGCACCGCCGGATTAATTTTATAATATGATCCAACCGGATGACTTCCTTTCGACTGCCCTATAAGTTATTACACAAAAAAATAGTAAATAGTTGCATATTAGGGCGGGCTTATTAAAAACGACGCCCATATTGTGTCTATCTTGTCGATATTGGCTTCCCAATAAATCAGACGGTCATAAAACCATTTTAATTCCCTTTCAACAATATCGTCTGCTACATTAGGGTCTGCCGCATAAAAAAATGATGTAAGCCCATAGAACACCAGACCTAATGCATGTGTTCCAACATGTACCGTAGCGGCGGCATGGCCAACCGCACGCGCGGCAGCCTGACCGGCATAATCACCCTCTACCGCAGTGGCAGCATTATGCGCCGCATGGATGGCCTTTTTCGCCACCGGCATCTTTACTTCGCCCCGCGCCCATGCTGCTGCCGTTTCCAACGCTTGTCGCGGACGTTGTTCTTCAGGATATTTTTTCTCAAATATCTCTAAAACCCGTGGCGCACAATCAAGTGCCCATGCTACTAAAGTTTTATGTCGTTGTTTCTCAATGAGGGTTCGTATTGGTTGAATGCAGTCGCTTTCTTTTGAAAATAATAATTTTCTCATAAATTTAACCTCATCAATATTTCATATTCCAGAAATAAACCGGTAAACAGCTATATAATCTCTTTTATCTACTAGCTTTGCATATCTTGAATGCCGATCCTGCTTTATCATTTAAATTGGACGGTTTAAAGAGGGGTCTTCCTGCTTTCTCCCCATTATCATTTATTTTTGTTCTGCTAATTTAACCGGAAATGACAGATATTCTTTAACCATCTTAATGGCACAATAGGAGCCACACATCGTACATTCCTCTTTTTCCTGGGGATTGAGTCGTTTATATAAACTTCTAGCCAGCCCGGGATCCAGAGCCAGTTCCAGTTGGCTTTTCCAATCCAGTTTGCTGCGGGCAAGTGACATCCTCCTATCCCACTCTTTCGCTCCTTTAAGACCTTTTGCTACATCGGCGGCATGGGCGGCGATACGGGAGGCCATCACACCCCGGTGAACTTCTTCCGGACCGGGCAAACCAAGGTGCTCTGTGGGAGTTACATAGCAGAGAAAATCTGCTCCGGCAACAGCCGCCATCGTTCCGCCGATGGCGGCTGTAATATGGTCGTAGCCGGGAGCCACATCGGTAACCAGCGGTCCTAAAACATAAAAAGGAGCACCTCTGCAGATGGATTTGGCTGCTTTCATGTTCATTTCAATCTGGTCAAAGGGAACATGTCCCGGACCCTCTACCATAACCTGCACATCGGCTGCTCTGGCCCTCTGGACCAGTTCTCCCAGGATCAACAGTTCCTGAATCTGGGCACGATCAGTGGCATCTTCCAGGCATCCCGGTCTCATCCCGTCTCCAAGGCTCAGGGTTACATCGTACCTCCCGGCGATCTCCAGCAGCCGGTCAAAGTTTTCGTAGAGGGGATTCTCCCTTTCATTTTCCAGCATCCAGCCTGCCAGAATAGCGCCGCCGCGGCTGACCAATCCCATAATCCGTCCTTCCGAACGCAGGCAATCCAACGCGGCCATGGTCAGGCCACAATGCACGGTTATAAAATCTACACCTTCCGCCGCGTGCTCTTCAATTACGGCAAAAAGATCTTCTTCGTTCATTTTAAGAACTCCACCATAAGATGAACGCGCTTTTGCGGCCGCTTCATAAATGGGCACGGTGCCTACAGGGACAGGGCAAAAATCCAGGACCATAGAGCGTATACTTTTAAGATCGCCGCCTGTACTTAAATCCATAACGGCATCTGCGCCTGCTTGCAGCGCAGCAGCAAGCTTGGCTTTTTCGTTTTCTTTTTCGGGATAGGCCTCTGAAGTGCCGATATTGGCATTAATTTTTATACGCATTCCCTGACCGATGCCGCGCGGCTGCTGGCTCCGGCGGTTGATGTTGGCGGGTATAACGATGGTTCCCTTGGCCACCCCTTTCATAACCGTCTCTGCAGGTATATTCTCCTGTGAAGCCACAAATTTAACCTGGGAGGTCAGCTCCCCCTGCATCGCCCTTGAAACCTGTGTACTATTTTTTCCCATAG
>CAYQQF010000190.1:0-3379 GCA_964419485.1 uncultured Dethiobacter sp. | reverse complement strand
TCTCTTTGTCACTCATGGCTGTAACCTGGGCTGCAGGTATTGTTTTGCCCGAAAAGAAGGTAATTATCAGCCCATGCACATGACTTCCGAAGTAGCCCAAAAAGCGGTGGATTTCCTGTTAGAGGCTGAAGGGCCGCGCCACAGGGAAATTGACTTTTTTGGCGGTGAACCACTGCTGAAATTTCCTTTGATCAGAGAAACTGTCGATTATGCAAAGAATCGTTCCGTTTCTTTGGACAGAGAGGTTAATTTTACCGTAACCACCAATGCACTCCTTTTGGACGATGAGGTTGCCGATTTTCTTATCAAGGAGAATATTAACGTCATTATTAGTATTGACGGGAGGCAGGAAGTCCATGATTTAATGCGTTCACGGTCTAACGGAAAAGGCAGCTACAAAACTACTGTCCAAAATGCTGAAAATCTTTTAATAAAAAAAGGGTTTGATAATTATTATATCCGCGGGACCTATACCAGGGAGAACCTGGATTTTTATGAAGATCTAAAACATTTTTTAGACCTTGGATTTGAATCGCTGTCCCTGGAACCTGTGATTGTCGACAAAAAAGAGCCTTATGCTCTGAGTGAAGGAGATCTGCCTCGCCTGGAGGAAGAGTATGACAGGGTTGTTGATCTATACCTGGAACGGAAATTAAACGACAAACCTTTTATTTTCTATCATTTTGAAATGGACCTGGAAAGAGGACCCTGCCTGTATAAACGCCTGAGCGGCTGTGGAGCCGGAACAGAATATCTGGCTGTTTCTCCGGGAGGCGATCTTTATCCCTGTCATCACTTTGTTGGAGAAAAAGCATTCTTAATGGGTAATATTTTAGAAGAACCTTTTCACCTGCGCAGTGAAATTGGAGAGAAAGTCTCCCGGGCAGCACAGGAAAGAGCGGAATGCCGTCAGTGCTGGGCTCGCTACCTTTGCGGGATGGGATGTTCCGCCAGCTCTTTTTTTATGACGGGAAATCTGGAGAAAAATTATAATCTGGGCTGTAAGCTGCAAAGAATTCGACTGGAAAGGGCACTTTATTTACAGGCAGCTTGTGCTGTTCAATCATAATTCAGGACAAAGGGAGTTTTATTGTTGGATATCTTCTCTTATCAATGGGAGGAACATCTTAAAAAGGATAGCCCACTGGCCAGACGCATGGCTCCACGTTTTCTGGCAGAATTTTGCGGGCAGGAACATCTGGTTGGCGAAAGCAAACCTCTGCGAAAGGTTGTGGAGGGAGATGTTTTCTCCTCATTGATTTTTTATGGCCCGCCTGGAACAGGTAAAACAGCCCTGGCCAGGATTATTGCCGCAACCACGAAAGCCCGCTTTATACGTTTAAACGCTGTATCGGCAGGAGTTAGTGATGTACGTGCTGTTGTAAAGGAAGCCAAAGAATTCACAACAGGATGGGATAGAAAAACCATTCTTTTCATTGATGAAATACATCGTTTTAATAAAGCACAGCAAGATACCCTGCTCCCGGCAGTAGAGGAAGGGCTCGTTTACCTGATCGGGGCTACAACAGAAAATCCCTTTTTCTCCATTATACCTCCTTTATTGTCACGCTCGCTCTTGTTTACTTTTGAAAGCCTTTCCGGCGAAGCACTGAAAAAGGTGCTTTTGCAGGCCCTTTTCGATAAAGAAAGAGGGCTGGGCAAATGTGGAGTAACCCTTGAGGAAGAAGCTCTGCAATTTTTGGTCGATTCAGCCGGAGGAGATGCACGTAATGCTCTTAATGTTCTGGAAATGGTTATCGCCAACCGGACTTTGAATACAGGAAAAACAGGAGTTTTGCAGCTTCAAGATATCAAGGAAGTACTTCAAAAAAAGTATTTGAAGTATGATAAACGCGGCGACTATCATTATGATATTATTTCTGCCTTTATAAAATCCATTCGCGGTTCTGACCCGGATGCCGCCCTGTACTGGCTGGCGCGCCTTCTGGAGGGAGGCGAAGACCCGCTTTTTATTGCCCGTCGTTTGATTATCAGTGCAAGCGAAGACATCGGCAATGCCGATCCTGCAGCTCTTCAGCTTGCTGTTGCCGCTTCTCAGGCTCTCCAGCAGATAGGTATGCCTGAAGGCCGCATAAGCCTGTTTCAGGTGACTGCATATCTTGCTTCTGCCCCAAAAAGCAATGCTGCTTATCTTGCCGGTGAAAAGGCTTTGACTTCTGTACAAAATGTTCCGGACAAAAAAGTCCCGCCTTACTTGAGGAGCACAGGCTATAAAGGAGCGGCTGTGTTGGGACATGGAGAGGGGTACCTTTATCCTCATGATTTTTCAGGTCATTTTGTCGCACAATCTTATCTCCCCTCAGGGATGGAAAAGGAAATTTTTTATTACCCCACAGATCAGGGTAAGGAAAAAGAGATTGCAGAGCGTCTCAAGATGTGGAGAAAGCTTACGGGTAAAGAAAAAGAATAATAAGGGGAATAATATGTTTAAGTACCGTACTGTTTCCAGCAGGTCGAGGGTTAAAATTGCCGTTGGTGCATGCCGCTTTATTTGTTCTCTTTCTCCCGGCGAAACGGAAGAGGAAGCCAATGCTTTTATTAACCTGGTCAAAGAAGAGCTTCCGGGTGCAACTCACCATGCTTACGCTTATCGTCTGGGTCTGGGAGAAAAGCTGCTGGCCCGCTTCAGCGATGACGGTGAACCTGCTTTAACGGCCGGGCCTCCTATGCTGGGAGTACTGGAGAAAGAGGCACTGACTAATGTTGTGCTGGTTGGGACCCGTTATTTTGGAGGCGTTAAATTAGGAATTGGTGGGCTGGTCAGAGCTTACCGTTCCTGCGCCCTGGCAGGTGTGAGAGAAGCGCTTATATGTGAAAAAGAACTTCAGACAGATTTTAAAATCAGGGTGCCCTATGATTACCTGGGGGGAGTTATGAAAGAAATCGAAGCAAGAGAAGGAAAAGTACTTGATTTTATATACAGGCAGGATGTTCAGATCAGCGGCCGGGTTCCGCTGAGAGAGAAAAAAACACTCATCAGTCGAGTGATAGACGTTAGCCGCGGGGCTGCGGTGATGTATACGGATGAAATTAATGAGAATTCAGGTGAATCTGCCGGTGGATAGACCCGGGTTACAAAAAGGAACAAAAATTGCGGTAGCAATGAGCGGGGGCGTAGATAGTTCTGCAGCAGCCCTTCTTCTTAAAAACTCCGGTTTTCAGCCGGTAGGTATAACCCTGCGCTTTTGGGTTGATCCCCGGGCTGAAAAGCAGGACCTTAATGAGGAGCGCTCTTCACAAAAAGATATTAATGATGCACAAAGAGTTGCAGAAAATTTGGAGATACCACATTATGTAGTAAATATGAGAGAAGAATTTTATGAAAAAGTCGTCACTTATTTTTTACAGGAATACAGAG
>CAYQQF010000189.1:0-3403 GCA_964419485.1 uncultured Dethiobacter sp. | reverse complement strand
CACTTTGGGACGCGGTGCGATGACAAATCACTGGGTTGATTTAAAAAATGCCAAGGTATTTTTAATCGAGGGCAGTAATGCTGCTGAAAACCACCCCATGTCCATGAGATGGGTTATGAGGGCAAAAGAAAACGGTGCAATTATTATCAGCGTTGATCCCCGTTTTACGAGAACTTCAAAGCTTGCAGATATCTACGCCCAAATCCGTCCAGGTACTGATATAGCCTTTTTAAATGGCATTATCAACTATATATTAGAAAACAAGCTATATGATGAAGATTATCTTCTCAATCAAACTAATGCTTTATTCATTGTCAATAAAGATTTTGGCTTTAAAAATGGCGTATTCTCCGGTTATAATGAACTCGCCCACAGCTATGATACCAGTTCCTGGGGTTATGAGCTGGATGAGGAGAAAAAGCCCTTAAAGGCTGAGAGCCTTGATGATCCGAACTGTGTTTTTGCTAAGATTAAAGAGTTTTTCAAGCGATACGATTTAAAAACATCTTCCGACATTTCAGGGGTACCTGAAGAAACCATTAAGTTGATTGCAGATACCTTGGTGAACAACAAGCCGGGCACGGTTATGTACGCCTTGGGGATGACACAGCATACTGTCGGAGTACAAAATATCCGCGCCTTTGGTGTTTTGCAGATGCTTCTGGGCAATTTTGGAAAACCGGGCAGCGGTATTAATGCTCTGCGGGGAGAGCCCAATGTCCAAGGATCTACCGATATGTGTCTTTTATTTTATACTTTGCCGGGTTACCTCTCCTTTCCCAATCACAGCGACACCGATATGGATGCCTGGACTTCCCGGACAGGAACTTTCCGCCGTACTTTCCTGGTAAACCTGTTAAAATCCTGGTTTGGCGATAACGCGACGCCGGACAATGATTTCGGTTTTAACTGGATCCCTAAAAAGAACGGTGCCGAGAACTACTCAATATTTAAGTTTTTTGAAAATGCCCTGGAAGGGAAAATGAAGTTCCTCTATGTGATGGGCCAAAATCCCATGGTTACCAATCCGAACTTAAACCTTGTGCATAAAGGCTTGTCGAGCATGGAGATGCTCGTTGTGGCAGATCCATTTATGACGGAAACGGCAGCTTTCTGGGAGAAACCCGGAGTAGATCCGAAAACTATTAATACAGAGGTTATTTTCCTCCCGGCAGCATCTTTCTTAGAGAAGGAAGGCACCCTGACCAACTCCGGAAGACTGGTGCAGTGGCGTTACACCAATATTGAGCCTGTAGGCCAGTCAAAAACGGATTTAGAGATGCTCAACCTGCTCTTCAATAAACTAAGAGAATTGTATGCAGGCTCTGCAGAAGAAAAGGATGAACCGATCCTGAAGGCCAGTTGGGATTACAAGGCAACGGCAAGTTCTCCTGAGTTTTCTGAGGAGGTACTCAAGGAGATCAACGGCTATCATCTTGCCGCAGGAGAACCGGTGAAAGGCATAGGTGAATTAAAGGCTGACGGAACAACGTCTTCCGGCAACTGGCTTTATGCGGGAGTATTTGCCAATAATGAAAACCTGTCCAAGAGAAAAGATAACCAGACGGACCCCGGCGGTTTAGGTATTTATCCAGGTTTTGCCTGGTGCTGGCCGGGTAATGTCCACATTCTTTATAACCGTGCTTCATGTGATGCCGACGGCCGTCCCTACGATGAAGCGAATAAGGTTATCTGGTGGGATGAAAGCAAGGGCGAATGGACAGGCTACGATATTCCGGATGTGCCCAGCAGAACCGACGGCCCTGATACCCCAAACGGACAGCGGCCTTTCAGAATGAGCGGCGAGGGTGTTGGCCGGATACTTTCAGCACCATATAAGGACCCCAATTCGGATTCGGAACTGCCCAGGGATTCTTCTTCGGTACCGGTTGACGGGCCTTTGCCGGAATTCTATGAGCCAGTGGAAAGCCCCACAAAGAACGCTCTCCATCCGAAAGTGCAGTTCAATCCCTGCTTGATCTATCCGAGATTAAAAGCAGAGCAGCCTATCGGCACAATAGATAAATATCCATATGTCTTGTGCACATCAAGTATAACCGAGCATTGGTGCTGCGGAGCTTATACGCGCAATGTCCCCTGGCTCAACGAACTTGTCAAGGAACCGTTTATTGAAATACCGCAACAACTGGCCAGTGAACATGGAATCGCAAACGGAGATCGTGTTAAGGTATGGTCAAGCCGTGGAGAAGTTGAAGCAAAAGCCATGGTAACCCACCGTATAAAACCGTTAACCATTAACGGCAAAGAGGTAGACGTAGTTTGGATGCCGTACAACTGGGGCTTCAAAGGATTGAGCAGAGCCGACAGCACAAACCTGTTGACCATTGATGCGGGAGATCCCAATACCTGGATTCAAGAAACCAAGGCCTGTTTATGCAATCTGAGTAAGGTATAATAATATGGATGGAAGGGGGCCACTATGAATAAATTACACGTGGCCATTGATAACTGGGTTGAACAGTACCCTTTTCTTGCCAGGGTTGCAAATTTGCAGAAAATGATTGTAACAGTAAAAGAAGAATATGAACAGCAAAATTCCGGTATTCTGGATATTTCCAATTGGGAAAAGATTGTTGAAGGGATACAGAAGGGTATCCCCGCGTTAAAAGCAGCAGAAGTTGACAGCACGGTAATAGACAGTTCCGCCGCTCTTTTAATAAAGCTGGTGGATATTCTGGCTGAGGATAATTCCCAAAAGACGAACAACCCATGTCAAAATATCAAAAGGGTGTTTTCTGAGAAGAAAGATATGCCCAGACAGATAATTGAACGGGTTCTGGAGGGCAGCAGTGCTTTTAAAGATTTAGATTTGACAGATGTTAAAGATATTTTTATCTTATTTTTGGCATGGAATGCTCTATCCGGTGTTTTAAAACCGCTGAAGAGGCGCGTAAGGGAATTTCAGCAGGAGTATAAGTGGCTCAAGAATTACTGTCCTGTTTGTGGCCATCTTCCTGTCATGGGGCAGTTGGTCCAGGCAGAAATAGGTAAAGGTCGGGAACGGGAACTGGTCTGCGGATGCTGTCAAATGAAATGGAGTTACAGGCGTATTGGTTGTCCATATTGCGGTAATGAGGACCAAAAAACACTAAAAATAATTGAACTTGAAGAGATCCCGAATCTAAGGATTGATACCTGTGAAAAATGCAAAGGATATATTAAAATTTATACCAGTGAAGGAAATGAAGAGGTTCTACTAGCTGATTGGTCGACCTTGCATCTTGATGTAATTGGTCACAAAAAGGGCTTCAAGCGTATGGATAGCCAAATTTACGATGTATAACGGCACACAGAGATAAAGGGGGGATTCCTTTGCGGAATCCCCCCTTTTTTGTGTGCCCGGCATGGGCAGTAACTTGGCGGTGAAAGTCCGCTATGGGCT
>CAYQQF010000188.1:0-3403 GCA_964419485.1 uncultured Dethiobacter sp. | reverse complement strand
TCCGTCATCGGTAACAAAAACCTCCCCATGCTGAAAAGGGTTCATCGTCCCCGGGTCTACGTTGATATAGGGGTCGAGCTTCTGGATACTGACACGAAAGCCGCGACTTTTTAACAGGCATCCCAAAGAAGCGGCGGTAATGCCTTTCCCAAGAGAAGAAACCACGCCTCCGGTAATAAAAATATGTTTAGCACCCATCCTTTCGCCTTCCTTTCCGATTTTTTTAGCAAAATAGCCCTTTTAGTCCAAACATTACAGGAAAGTAAGGAGGGCTTCCCTGATAATCTTGGCACCCAGTAACGCGGTGATCTGTGAGGGATCAAAAGGAGGACAGATCTCCACAAGATCAAAAGCAATAATATTATTTTTATATTTTTCCAGCAGGGGAAAAATCTCCAGCAATTCTCCGGAAGAAATCCCTCCGGGTTCCGGTGCCGTTACACCTGGTGCAAAAGCAGGATCAACGATATCAATATCCAGGGAGATATAAAGGAACCTGTCTTTTAAATAGGGCAGCAGTTCTGTCAGGGCTTCCTTTAAGGAAAAGAAAAAAGTGCTTTCTTCCGGCAGACCTTTGCTCTCCTCTCTCTCTGCGGAACGGATCCCAAACTGGTAAAGAGAGACTCCTTCTAATTGCCGCAGGTAATACGCCACAGAAGCATGTGAATAGGGCGCTCCCCTGTAGGCGGAACGCATATCGGCATGAGCGTCCAAATACAGAACCGTCACCTCCGGGTATTTTCTCAGACATCCCCGGACAGCGCCATAGGTTACTGTGTGTTCCCCGCCCAACAAAAAAGGTTTTTTATCTTTCTGCAACAAAGGAAAAACGGTATTGGTAATAACGTCCAGAGAAGCTTCCGTATTTCCCGGCGCCAGTATTAAGTCCCCGGCATCATAAAAGGAAAGATCTCTTAAATCCTTCTTCCTGTAAAGACTGTGCTCCTCAAGAGCCGCAGAAACCATTCGCAAGCAGGCGGGTGCAAACCGGCTGCCTGTCCTGAATGAACCGGTATCATCCAGAGGACATCCGAGCAGCACCCCTGCAGCTTTCTCAAGGTTATCACCGGCGGCAAGAAACATTCCCGTTTTTTCCGTCCCGGGAATTTTAAAACCCATTTTTGTACCTTCCTTCTCAGTAATTCAGACCATCAGAATATCTCCTCCAGGTCCCGGCTTCAGGCAGATAATATTTACTCCAGCAATTCCTGCACAAATTTAGGCAGGACGAAAGAACTCCGGTGTATTTCCGGACAGTAATAACGAGTATTCTGCGGGATAAAAACGCCCTTCGGTTCCCGCGGATCATATTTTTTGGAGCCCATTGTAAAACTCCAAAGACCGCTGGGATAGGTCGGGATAGCTGCCAGGTAAAAAAAAGTATAAGGGAAAACCATTCTTACCCGGGTGTAAACACCGCGGATCAGATCAGCATTAAAAAATGGAGATTCTGTCTGGGCGACCAGGATCCCATCCTCTTTTAAAGCTTTGAAAACCGCCTGGTAAAACGGGGCGTCAAAAAGACCCAGCGCCGGACCAACAGGTTCAGTTGAGTCGACAATAATTAAATCGCAAAAAGACTCCAGTGTATGAATATATTCAATACCGTCGGCTATGCAAACCTCTACCCTGGGGTCATCCAGGCAGCAGGACAGCTCCGGGAGAAAACGGCGCGATGCGTTTACCACTTGATCGTCTATCTCCACAAGAACAACCTTCTCAACAGAAGGATATTTGCAAATTTCCCGTACAGTCCCACCGTCGCCGCCGCCGACAACAACCACTACCCTTGGGGATGGATGGGTGCACATGGGGACGTGAACGATCATTTCGTGATAAACAAATTCGTCGGCAATGGTCGTCTGCACCATTCCGTCAAGAACAAGCATGCGGCCAAACTGGAAAGTATCCAGAACCGCCATCTCCTGATAATTCGTCTGGCACCGTAAAAGTGTTTCTTTCACTGTGCAGGTCAGCCCCACATTGGGCGTCTGCTTTTCTGTAAACCAAAGCTCCATCTCCAACTTATTTTCACCAGCCCTCAAAAGGTTTATCACAAATTTTTACCAAAGAGCCACTGCTGCCACAACAGCAGCTGCATTTTCTACCCTGTGCTCCACGCTCTTTATTTTCATGTCCTTTAACACCTGGCCGCGATTTGCAAAAGCTTCAATGATCATCTCTTCCACCTTGGCCCTGGCTATCTCTGCACTGCAACGGCCCGCATGCTCCATGATAACGCCAAAACTATCCTCAGAAAATCCGATGCCCACTGCCGCGGCTATCAGCTCTCCCTTATTTTCACTGACAGTCGACCCATAGGCAGTAGGGACAAAAGCCCCGGGGGGGAAATCAATCCCCTTTTCCTCCTCTTTGCAGCCAGGAGGAAGAATACTGCTCAGGCGCACCAGATTAACATTCCCGATACCCGCCTTTAAAAGGCAATTATCAAAAGCTGTAAGCGTATGATTTCCTTCAGATTCTGCGGCTGCAATAATAAAACGCTGCGGGTTCGCAATCATTTTATCCACCTGCTTCCAATTTTAATTATACTATTTTATCTACCTGTTACCTAGGTTAAAAAAGGATTAAAACGGCGTTCATCCCCTATTGTTGAAGGCGGTCCGTGACCGGGATAAACTTCTGTTTTATCCGGATAGATCAGTAATTTATTTTTTATACTTTCAATAATCTGCCGGTAGGAGCCTCCAGGAAGGTCAGTGCGCCCGATAGAGCCGGCAAAAAGCGTATCACCGCTAAAAAGGATCCCCGACAGATCCAGAGTAATGCTTCCCGGCGTATGCCCCGGCGTTTCCAGCACCAGGACAGTCAGGGTGCCGACCTGGAGACGTTCTTTTCCTTTAATGAGATAATCCGGCGAGGAGACCTTATCGCTGTTCGTAAAAAGCGCCCTGCCGGCCTGCGGACTCCTGTAAAGATGTGCATCCGCTCCGTGGACCAGCAGAGGAGCTCCAAAAGCCGATTTTACTTCTCTGTTCGCTCCGGCATGGTCTATATGTCCATGAGTATTGAATATATATTTAATTTTCAGCTTCAGGTCCATCACTCTGTTAATAATACGCTTTCCTTCAGCGCCCGGATCGATAATCAACCCATCCATTGTCTCCGGGCATCCGACAAGATAACAATTTGACATAAAAGGGCCTACTTCCAATCTTTCCAGAATCAATTTATAAGTGCCCCAACCGTCAACCAAACGGCATAAGGGACTTAGCCCTCCTTTCTCTTAAACCTTACTTGAAACCATTTAATCATAGCATTAATTATTAGACACCATGCCACTAATTCCTTCGTGTGCAAAAAAAAACTATCATATTATACCACACCGGAAAATGCACCTGCAGAAAAAAGCATATTGTAATTATCAAGAATATGATATAAT
>CAYQQF010000187.1:0-3583 GCA_964419485.1 uncultured Dethiobacter sp. | reverse complement strand
CTTTTTCTTCAGCCATAATGGCAGCCTGTAAAAGCATGGAGATCTGTTCAATTTTATTTCTTTTCCTCTCTACCTTATAGCTGTTTTTGTTGGCAATCAAACGGGGCGTGGATACAAGAATTGTTTCAATGATCCTCAAATTATTAGCTTTAAGAGATCTCCCGGTCTCTGTCAGCTCGGCGATGGCATCGACAAGAGCAGGGGGCTTAACCTCTGTCGCCCCCCAGGAAAATTCCACGGCAGCCCGGATATTCTTTTCATTTAGAAATTTTTTGGTAACCTGGACAAGCTCTGTGGCAATCTTTTTTCCCTGAAGATCCTTCACGCTCATAATCTCCGACTCTGCGGGAACGGCCAGCACAAGTCTGACCGGTTTCAGCCCCTGCTTGGAATATGTCAAATCAGTAATCTCTACAACATCGGCTCCGGTTTCCGTAATCCAATCCTTTCCCGATATGCCGACGTCCAGGATCCCATCCTGCGTATAACGGGGGATCTCCTGGGCGCGGATAAGAATACATTCGATCTCTTCATCATCAATATAGGGAAAATAGGAGCGGTCAGTAATATGAATATTAAATCCCGCCTTTTTAAACATTTCAATGGTTGGTTTTTGCAGGCTTCCCGCAGGTAAACCGAGTTTAAGTTTTTCCATCCTTCCATCTCCCCTGCCCTTTTTCTCTCTGAAATATATCCATCAGTTCATTATAACAATAGCATATCATGAAAACAACCATGGAAAAACGTAACGGGCTGACGGCAGGCCTTTACAATCATGGCCGGAGGTCAGCCCCTTAAAGCAAAAATAAAGCTTTGTCAGTAATTGATAGACTTATTTTTCTGATTTAATATTGGGTTTCGGATAAGACTCCAATATAGCAGTCATTTCTTTAATTTCCTCGTCGGGAAGGGAATACTCCGAAAGCTTTCCTTCCAGGAAAGCATCATAACCGGATAAATCCAGAAGACCATGGCCGCTTAAGTTGAAAAGAATGGTTCTGGCCACCCCTTCTTCTTTGGCTTTCCTGGCTTCTTCGATCACGGCGGCGATGGCATGATTGGTCTCAGGAGCACAGACAAGGCCTTCCGTCCGGGCAAAAATCAATCCTGCTTCATAGCTCTTCACCTGGTTAAAGGCCTGCGACTCGATCAGTTTATCAAGAACCAGCTGGCTGATCAGAGGAGAAACGCCGTGATACCTCAAGCCTCCGGCATGGATGGGCTTGGGAAGGAAGTTATGCCCCAGGGTGAACATCGGCAGCAGTGGGGTCATTGCCGCGGTATCACCAAAATCGTAGGCAAAAGGTCCCCGGGTTAGAGTTGGACAGGCAGTCGGTTCAACTGCAATAACCCGGATCTCTTTTCCATAAATCTTATCCCTGACATAGGGGAAGGAGAGCCCGGCAAAATTGCTCCCGCCACCCACACAGCCGATGACCACATCAGGGTACTCCTTTAACATTTCCATTTGTTTTTGGGCTTCCAGGCCGATAATGCTCTGGTGCATCATAACGTGGTTAAGGACGCTCCCCAGAGAATAGCGGGTATTCTCTGAAGAAACGGCATCTTCAACGGCTTCGCTGATGGCCATCCCCAGGCTCCCGGAACAGTCGGGGTCCTCTGCCAGTATCTTGCGGCCAAAGGCGGTATCCGGGCTCGGGCTGGGGACACAGTTCCCTCCCCATGTTTTCATCATCAACTGACGGTAGGGTTTCTGATCATAGCTAACCCTGACCATGTAAATCTTGCATTCCAGACCAAACAGGGAACATGCCAGGCTCAGGGCGCAACCCCACTGTCCGGCGCCCGTTTCCGTCGTAAGCCTTTTGATACCGAAAACCTTGTTGTAATAAACCTGGGCAATGGCAGTATTCGGTTTATGGCTTCCGGCGGGGCTGACGGATTCGTTTTTAAAATAAATCCTGGCCGGTGTACCCAGATATTTTTCCAGGGCAACCGCCCTCTGTAGCGGAGAAGGCCTCCAGATAAGATATTTTTCCAGAACTTCTTCAGGAATATCGACCCACCGCTCGGTGCTGACCTCCTGCTCAATCAGATTCATGGGAAAAATGGGAGCCAGGTCTTCCGGCCCGATTGGTTTTCCCGTTTCCGGATGCAGCGGGGGCTGCATGGGCGTGGGCATATCTGCCTGGATATTGTACCATTGCCTGGGAATATCCTTTTCCGGCAAGAATACTTTTTTCATCTCCACTTTTTTGACCTCCTTATAATTAGATTTTTAATAATTAGTTATAAAATAAAAAACCCACGTCCAGGGACGAGGGGTTTTCTCGCGGTGCCACCCAAATTACTCCCCTTAAAGCAGGGAGTCTCTCTTAGACAAAGTACGGGACTGTTATCTTCGTTTTCTCATTGTAACACTTTTTTCTATAATCGCAGAAAACAGTTTCAAACTATCCGATACCTGTTCCTTTTAACGGCGAAATCCCGTCCCGGCCTACTATCCTTCAGCCAGGCGCTTCAGGGACCCATTCAACCGGCGATGGGATACCGGGTTCACAGCTTCAGACCTTTATCGGCCCTCACCCGGCTCTCTGAATCCTTCTTTCCAGCCTACTATTCCCCTTCATCAGCCTTTTAAAATATTTAATTGCGGTAATCATACCACAAGCAATATATGTTGTCAACAAAGTATTTCATGCAATTCCCGCCTGGATGATAATGCGGGGGTCAACCGCCAGGGCTCCCTGCGGGTAGGCGAAGAGCGGGTTCAGGTCTATTTCTTTGATCCGCGGCTCATCCTCCGCCAGGCGGGAGACTCGGAGAATAACCTCCTTTAAGGCAGTTATGTCAACGGGCGCCGCGCCGCGGTAACCTTGCAGAAGAATACTCCCCTTGATGGAATTGATCATATCTATGGCGTCTTGATCCAGCAACGGGACCAGGCGAAAGGCAATGTCATCAAGCACTTCCACAAAGATGCCGCCAAGACCAAAGGCAACCACCCGACCAAAGTGGGGGTCAGTGGTCATGCCCACCAACAACTCCACGCCCGGCTGAGCCATGGGCTGGACCGTCACCTGCGCCCCCCGGTCAAGCAAACGGGCCTTCTCCATAATCCCCCGGTAAGCGAGGCGCACCGCCCCCTCATCGTTCAGCCCCAGGCGGACGCCCCCGGCATCGGTCTTATGTGCGATGGCCTGCGAGCGCACCTTGAGCACCACCGGGAAGCCGATCTCTTGTGCCGCCTGCACGGCTTCATCCTCGGCGGCCGCTACCCGGCAAGAGGTTACCGGAATACCGGCCGCCTTTAATAACGCTTCTGCTTCGTCGACAAAAAGTAAATTCCGCCCGGAGGCCAGAGCAAGGCTTATGATATCCGCATCAAACATGGCTAACACCACCCTCCAGCTTTTTTCTTCCGTAATGCACCAGCGCAGCAGCAGCCACCCCGGTTTTTTCCGGTGCGTTAAAGAGCGGCACGCCGGCACTTTGCAGAAAATCCCGGTCTGCACGACATCCCAACCAATCCCCGACAAGATTAACGATTAAAGGTTTTTTGTATCTTTGACAAGCGTCAAGCAACTCTGCCGCGGGAAGTTCCCAGGTTTCGTGCAGAGCA
>CAYQQF010000186.1:0-3591 GCA_964419485.1 uncultured Dethiobacter sp. | reverse complement strand
CATGCGTGCAAAAATGGCTGAAGGTAAATTTATGGGTTCCTGTGAGCCATACGGGTTTCTTCGTGATCCCAACGATAAACATAAGTTAATCATTGACGAAGAATTACGTCCAATTATAAAAAGAGTTGCTGATTTATACCTACGCGGTAACGGCTTGCAAACAGTTGCAAGAATACTTAATGATGGGGAAAAGGACGAACACGGTAATTGGATACATGAGCCGGTTATGTCACCAACAGCCTATAAGAAATACCGGCGTGGTGTAGCATATCACAACCCTAATGGATGGAAAAACAAATGGTCTCCGTCAATGGTGAAGAAGATACTTTCAGACGAGACATATAACGGCGTTCTTGTCCAGCATAGGACAGAAAAAGTGACGCTAAAAGCCAAGAAACGTAAAAAAATTAACAAAGATGAACAGATAAGGGTAGAAGGCGCATTGGAAAAAATCTTTGATGATGAAACATGGGCACTAATTCAGAAGAGGATGAAAATGAGCAGTAAAGCAGTAGCAAACAACCATACAAACGAAGTCCGGCCTGGTAACTTTTTCAGCCATCTAATCTTTTGTGCAGATTGTGGTTCTCAGATGCACTACCGCAGCGATAGAGAGGTATATATCTGTGGTACATACTCCAGATTTGGTATCAAATACTGCACAAACCATCTTGTTAAAAAAGATCATGTTGCAAAAGTAGTAATTGAACAGTTGCAAATTATAAATAAAATAACGATAGAAGTAAAAGAGATGGTTGATGAAATCAAAAAATATAATAAGCAAAAAGACCTGTCAAACGTAATCAAGATGAAAACCCAAAAATGCCAGAAAAGGTTAAATGATATAGAAAACATCTTGAAGCTTTTACGAGAAGAACGGGCTTCCGGGGAAGTATCCGAAGATGAATATAAAAGAACCCGTGAAGAGTATTTGCTTGAAATCGCTGATCTGCAAAAAGAATTAGGGATACTTAACAATAAATTAAAAAACAACGAATCAGTTATCAATGATTGGGAAATGAAAATAACAGATATTGAGAAGACTTATGAAAAATACTTTGTGATCAAAGAAATGGACAGAGAGACAGCGTTAAGGTTAATTAGCAGGATAAATATTAACGAAGCCGGCGAAATAGTTGAAATAGAATTCAACGGCACTTCACCATTTGAGGTGGCAGAAGAAGTCAAACGGGAGCTGGAGGCAATAGCGATATAATCGCTGTTTGTAAATTTGTTGGACAAGTATTTAATTTACCTTGATAGCGAACATACTTTTGTGTCGTCGTGTACTATATAGTCAACAGGCGTCAAAACTAAAGGCAACTTTTTTATCGGCGGTTTCCACGTAATAGATGGGTACCAGCCTGGCATTTCGGTTTGTTGCATAGTTTAAAACAGGCTGGACAATTCCCGGCAGAAGAAAATATACGCCCATAAGAATCACCACAAGCAGTCCCAGCAAAGAAATTATTCTATTTTTCCCCATCTTGACAGGATAAAAAACAATCTTTTTTTTCTTCTTCTTTATGATCTCCACCCCCTAAAAAACCTCATTAAAAATATATTCCAGGGAAGGGTTTTTTATGGTACTCATTTTAAGACAGCATTCTTAATGTTTCTTTTTTATTTTCTGCCGGCTTCTTGACGATTTAAAGGAAAGAGATGTAAAATTGTGCTGACAAATGTTTGATAAGTCGTTTCACGTCGTTAAATTATCTTTGAAACGGAAAGGTTAAATAAAAGAGGTTTGTTGACTTTTTTGTCTATACCAAAAGAGTATTGTACTTGAGCAATTAAATTGAGCGAAAGGCGTGCTTACAATGCGAGGGCAGCGAAAGCTGGATCACCTGAGGCTGGTGCAAGCCCTGGGAGACGGCCCGGGGGAAACGGGTTTTAATGACATTCATTTTATTCATAACTGTCTGCCGGAAGTAAACTCTCAGGAAATCAGCACCGAGTGTTCTTTTTGTGGGAAGCCCTTTCCCGTCCCGCTACTGATCAATGCCATAACCGGTGGGATAGAGGAAGGGGAAAAGGTTAACCGTTCTCTGGCCGGAGCGGCTCTGAGCATGGGTATTCCCATGGCGGTAGGTTCTCAGGCCGCCGCCCTGGAATCAGAAGAACTTTACTCTACTTATCAGGTGGTGAGGAAGGAGAATCCCGGGGGATTTCTGATCGCCAATCTGTCTGCAGGAGCTTCCCTGGAAAATGTTTTTCAGGCGGTGGAAATGATCCGGGCCGATGCGCTTCAACTTCACCTCAATATACCCCAGGAAGTGATGATGTCCCCGAAAGAGGGGGATTCTAGTTTCAGAGGTTATCTGCATAATATTCGCCGTATCGCCGCATCTGTCCCTGTACCTGTTATTGTCAAAGAAGTCGGTTTCGGTATGGCCCATGAGGAGGCGCTGCGGCTGCTGGATACGGGGATTGCCGTTCTGGATATTGGAGGCAGCGGAGGGACAAATTTTATCCGGGTAGAGGGCGAGAGGCATCATCCGGAAGAGGTGGACCCCTTTCTTGAATGGGGCCTTCCCACGGCGGTTTCTCTGGTAGAAGTTGCCGGGGCTGTCGGGGGCAAAGTGGAGATTGTCGCCAGCGGAGG
The DNA here is from genome assembly GCA_964419485.1 of uncultured Dethiobacter sp. Classification (GTDB taxonomy): domain Bacteria; phylum Bacillota; class Dethiobacteria; order DTU022; family UBA8154; genus DUNV01. The sequence goes on along the minus strand of CAYQQF010000186.1, from coordinate 986 downwards.
GATCCGCAGCGGGCTGGATATTGCCAGGGTTCTCAGCCTGGGAGCCGGAATGGCAGGCATCGCCGGCCCTCTGGTCCGGTGTTATTACCGGGGAGGGGAAGAGGCTGTTATGCGCTATCTTTCCAGATTGGAAAAGCAACTGCGGCAGGTGATGCTTATGCTGGGCGCAAAAAATATCGGCCAGTTGCGGCAAAAGCCCCTGGTTATCCTGGGGGAAACCGGTCAGTGGCTGGAGGAAAGAGGGATTCGTGTTCAGGGTTTTGCCCTGCGAAGTCAACAATAAAAAAAGATTACAAAAACGGAGGTTATAATGGATGGATCTGCATGAGAAAACTATAGAGAGCAGGAAAGTATATGATGGCAAAATAATTCGCGTTCGCCTGGATAAGGTCATCCTCCCCGACGGGAGAGAAGGAATGCGTGAGATAGTGGAACATAGCGGAGCTGTTGCGGTAGTTCCGCTGGACCATGATAACAGGGTGTATTTTGTCCGCCAGTACCGCAAACCGCTGGAAAAAATCCTGTTGGAGATACCTGCCGGGAGACTGGAGCCGGGAGAAGATCCCCGTGACTGCGCGAGGCGGGAGCTTGCGGAGGAGATCGGTCTTCAGCCGAAGGAACTCAGGCAAATGGCCTTTATGTATTCTTCACCTGGTTTTTCCGATGAGAAAATTTATCTTTATCTGGCCCGGGATCTGGTCAGGCACCGGCTGGAAAACGACGAGGGGGAATTTCTGGAGATCGAGAGTATTCCCCTTGCGGATGCTGTCGATATGGTTTCCAATGGAGCTATTGAAGACGGAAAAACGATTACAGGTGTGCTTTTGGCCATGCACTTTCTTTCCCGTGAGCAGAGATAAAACAAAAGAAGGTTGGTGAGAAAATGAAAAAGTGTTCCAAACGTTCCTGCCTGAAACAGGTTACTCCTTATATGCCGGGAAAGCCTGTGGAAGAGCTGGAAAGGGAACTGGGGTTACAAAACGTTA
>CAYQQF010000185.1:2736-3595 GCA_964419485.1 uncultured Dethiobacter sp. | reverse complement strand
GTAGTGCCGGTCAACAGTGTTTTGCTCGAGCCGGTTGATCTGCTTCAAGAAAAGGAGTATGGGAAGTACCTTATGATAAGAGCAGCAAATATGAAAATTACTGTGGACAGGGAAACTTATCTGATCGTGAATGTCTCCGGAGGCGGGTGTCCCGATGTCCCCTATTTGGCAGGTCAGCTGGTAGGGAAAAGTTTGAAAGAAGCACCGCAGCCTAACGAAGTAGGCTTTACCCTTTGCGCATATGCTCTGCAAATTGCTTATGACAGGATGATGGATAAATGCTTGGTATAGTAGGAACTGTGGCTGATGAGCGTTTTCCGCTTACATCGGGCACGGTTATTCTCGAAGAGGATCAGATAATTATTGGAGACGAAAGTATTGCTGTAAATCGTGGCACACCGGCACTAATAGCAGCAGCTGTGGAAACCCTCAGATATATGAAAAAACCAAACCCCGCCTGCTATCTGGTGGGAGATACGGGCAGTGGAGAGGGGAGCAGACGGCTTTACAAGTATCTGGCAGAGCACTTTAAGTCTGCTTCTCTCCAGGCGATTACATTCCATTATTTTCAACCCGATGTTGATTGGTGCAATAAGGTTATCTCAGCAATTAAAGAAAAGCCCGGCCGGCCATTTTTAATTGCTGATGCCGGGTTTATGTATGTTGCCAAAATGAGCGGTAATGCATTATTTTTTGATTTATTTACACCAGACGCCGGAGAGCTTGCCTACCTGGCTGATGAAAAATCCCCGCACCCCTTTTATACCCGGGGATTTATACTGCATGATGAAAACCTTGTGCCTGATCTTATCAAGAGGGCTTATCTTCATAACAACGCGGCTCGTTATCTCCTCGTCAA
>CAYQQF010000185.1:0-2726 GCA_964419485.1 uncultured Dethiobacter sp. | reverse complement strand
CTCGTCAAAGGGGAAAATGACTATCTGGCCGACAAGAACGGAATACTTGCCATGATCAATAGCCCGGAAGAAGAGGTGCTTGAAGCCATAGGGGGTACCGGGGATACCCTGACAGGTATTGTTTCCGCCTTGATCGCTTCCGGCATGGAGATAGAGCCTGCAGCAGCGTTAGCAGCTAAGGTTAACAGGCTCGCCGGTTCCTTTGCCATGCCGACACCGGCAACTCAGGTATACGATATTATCAAACAGATTCCCCGTGCCCTTCAAGAAATATTAGGCAGTGAAGAAAGGAAAGAGGTATGAAAAGATGAAAGACCGCCCCATGCTTACAAAAAATGCCCGGGCTGCAGGTTGAGCTGCCAAGATAAGTCCGGGGGACTTAACAGATATATTAGAGGGTTTAAGGATCGAGAAGCATCCCGACCTGCTTGTGGGGATCGATGTAGCGGATGACGCCGGAGTATACAGGTTAACCGATGAAATAGCCCTTATTCAAACGCTGGATTTTTTTACGCCTATTGTAAACGATCCTTATGATTTCGGCAGGATTGCAGCTGCAAATTCTTTAAGCGATGTTTATGCCATGGGCGGCAGACCCTTAACGGCGATGAATATCGTTTGTTTCCCTGTCAAAGAGATGGAAAAGTCCATCCTGCGTTCAATTCTTGAAGGGGGATTGGATGTTATCCGCCGGGCGAAAGCTGTCATGGTTGGGGGACACAGCGTACAAGATCCGGAGTTAAAATACGGTCTTTCCGTAACAGGTATAATACACCCGCAGAAATTTCTCACTAATGCCGGGGCAAAGCCGGGTGACCTTCTTGTGCTTACAAAACCGCTCGGAACAGGAATCCTGGCAACAGCCCTTAAGGCAGGCGAACTCGAGGAAAATATTGTATTGCAGATTACGGAGATAATGGCTGCTTTAAATAGGGATGCTGCTGAAGCCATGGCAGAAGTTGGCGTAAACGCCTGTACAGATGTTACCGGCTTTGGCCTGCTGGGACACTGTCTTGAAATGGCCAAGGCGAGTAATGTAGGAATACAACTTTGGGCAGAAAAAGTTCCGGTGATTTCCGAGGCAAAAACATTTGCTTCCATGGGCTTTGTTCCCGGGGGCAGCTTTAATAATCAAAATTTCTGTGCTAATCATCTGGAGATTGACCCCTCGCTAGCCCCGATCCTTTTAGACCTTTTTTCTGATCCGCAAACATCGGGGGGACTGCTTATTTCTGTCCCGGAAAGAAAGGCTTCTGCTCTGGTACAGAACCTGAGGGAGCGTAATACTCCGTCGGCGCATATTATAGGTGAAGTTTTGGAAAACCGTCCTGGAATAATAAAGGTTCATTAAAATCGTTAGGTTACATATAAAAGCTTGCGGTACCCTCGGGTGCCCGCAGGTTCTTTTTCTATTTTGACAATTTACCAAAGAGAAGAACCGGAATTTTCCCCCGGCGAACAACCTCGTCGGCTGTGCTTCCGATCAGAATTCCTGCCAGTTTTCCTTTTCCCCTTCTGGACAAGGCAATGAGTGTAATTCCTTCTTTTTCAGCTGTATTGATAATTTGTTGTCCGGGAGAGCCGCCGGTAATATAATAGCGGGTAGATATTCCTTTTTGTATGAATTTTTCTTTCCATTTTTCCAGCTTCTCTTCAGCGATTTTTCTTGCTTCCAGTATGCTTTCAACAGTATCACCGCTATCAATAACGTAAAGAAGGACGACCTCCCGAAATTTATCGGAAATGTTTAAAATTGTCCGGCAGACATATTCGGCACTGGCGGAAAAATCGGTTGGCAAAAGTAATGAGGCTAATTTTTCCGTAAAAATAGGGACGCGCCGGCGACCTTTTTCCTTAGAAAGATATTTTTCAATTAAAACTGGAACAGTACTGATACGGATTACATCGGCAACTGTACTTCCCAAAAAAAGTTCTCTGACTCTGCTTCCCTCTCCCATGGAACCGATTAAAATTAAATTCGTATGCCTCTGCTCGGCGAGGCGTTTAATTTCTTCTGCCGGTGCACCGGTAGGCACTTCGATTTCTACATTTAGCCCTTCTTTTTCCAATTCGTTTTGCTTTTGTTTTAACTGCTCCAAAAATTTTAACTGAACTGGATTTATACCGTCTTTCGCGCTCAATTCTACTCGTACGGCATGAACCAAAAGTAGTTTTTCGAGTCCCAGTTTCTTTAAATCGGGAAGAGAGTTAAAAAGTTCCATAGATGGACCCGAGAAATCAAGAGCGATGAGTACTTTTTTAAACATTTTTTCACTTCCTTATATTTTAAAATATTAAAATTAGTTTTACTTTTTCTTTTATTTTTTTCGACGAGGAGATAGGAATTCCTTTGTGGTTCAAGAATTCTTCTTATTAAACGGGACAGTTTAGAGAAATATATTTTTTGGAAGGAATTTTCTTTAAAAAAGAGAATCTAATAATAACAATGTTAGGAAAAATTGCCTCATTTAATCAGGAGGTTTGACGATTAATATTGTTTAATGGAGGAAAAATAAAATGAGAAAAATTCCCGAAAAAATTATTAAAAGAGACGGCCGCGTCACGCGGTTTGACCAGGAGAGAATTACCAGCGCTATTTTTAAAGCAGCTCAAGCCGTGGGAGGGGCTGACAGAGCGCTGGCCGTAAAGCTTTCCAATGAAGTTTTGGATGTGATCTGCGCAGTGTTTCAGGAGACGCTTCCCAGCGTGGAGGAAGTGCAGGACAT
>CAYQQF010000184.1:0-3670 GCA_964419485.1 uncultured Dethiobacter sp. | reverse complement strand
CGGGAACTGGAACAACAAGACAACATTGATTTGCGGGGCTGCTGGCAGTATAATATAACATGACCCGCCCCATTTGGGGCAAGAGGTATCAAGGTCCGCCCGGAAAACCGCCCATACGTGACTGGCGGGGAAAATCAAGCGGGCGCCTGTGGGTATGCGTGTAAATCATAAATAAGGAGAAAGCAAAAAGTTGACTGTAAAATTAACTTTATATGATAAAGTATTGATCGCCTTTATTCTGGTATTGAGTTTTGCTGCCTTTTTGTTTAATTTTACTCTGGAGGCGACGGGGGAACAAAAGTATATAGCAATTTTTGTTGATAACCGGTTTGTTATGGAAATTTCCTTTGATGACCGGACTGAAAGAACCGTAAACTTTCCTTTTGGCAAAGATAATGAGCATACAGCAACTATAGAAATCAGCCGGGGGCGGGTGAGAATGCTTCCCCTTCCTAAGGAGCTTTGCCCGCGGGGAATCTGTTCTCATACAGGATGGATCAGTCATGATTATCAGAGTATCGTCTGCGTTCCGAATAGGATTATGATTTTCTTTAGCGGCGGGAAAACGCCGGAAGTAGACGGTGTCACCTATTAAGAAAGGAACTATATTCTTGACAAAAAACTTAAATCTCATATATAATTAGGCTTGATTCCCAGGGGGGGTGGGAGCATTGGAACTTTTTATACCTGATTTAAAGAACGCAGAGGGACGGTTTTTAAAGTATCATGGAGAAATAAAAATTAAAGATCCTGAAATAAAAGCGTCTAAAAGTGATGCTCCAGTTTTAAAAATATTCCTTAAAGCAGCATATGTAAATAACCGGGTTATTATCAAAGGAAGCTGGCAGTCAGAGCTTACGGACGAATGCAGCCGTTGCCTGGAACAAACCAGCTATATCCTTGAAGAGTCATTTAACGAAGAATTTGTTCAACTGCAGGCCGGAGAAAGCGCGAAAACTTATTGTTACGATCAAGAGACGGAAGAACAATATCTTTTTAAAGGGGAACTGCTCAGCCTGGATGAGTACTTTAAACACTCTTTTTTTATTTCACAGCCATTAAAAATTCTATGCCGTGAAGACTGCAAAGGGTTATGTCCGGTTTGCGGTCAAAACAGGAACAAGTCGCTCTGTTCCTGCACTGATGAACAAATAGATTACAGATGGTCGGTTTTAGAAAAATTACGTTAATAAAATCAGCATATAATTTTTTATAAAAATGAATTGGAGGTGTTTAAGTTGGCGGTACCGAAGAGAAGAACGTCAAAAGCGAGGAGAGATAAACGGCGTAGCCATTGGAAACTGGCTTTGCCCGGTCTTGTTGTCTGTCCACAGTGCCACGAGTTAAAATTGCCCCATCATATCTGCGGGCATTGCGGGTATTATAAAGGAAAAGAAATCGTCAAATCTTAGGTCTACTTTTAAACCCTGGGTTATTTTTGCCTTTACCCGGGATTTATTTTATTTTTTTTCACTAATAGGAGTTGGAGTGTTTTGCGGATAGCAGTGGATGCTATGGGGGGAGATTTTGCCCCCGCTGAAATTGTCAGGGGTGTGCTTGATGCCGTCGAACAAATCAAGGACCTGGAAATTTTATTGGTTGGCCGGGAAGATGCTATCCGGCGGAGTATTGATCGGGAAATAGATGCAGGCCGTGTTGTTATTATTCATGCTGAAGAAGTGATCGGAAATAACGAAGATCCCGGTCTGGCTATTCGCCGCAAAAAAACTTCTTCACTGGTAGCTGCCATGCAGCTGGTTCGTTCCGGTCAGGCAGATGCCGTTCTCAGCGCAGGCAGCACCGGGGCTCTTATGGCAGGCGGATTATTGTTTCTGGGAAGATTGAGCGGCATTAAACGACCCGCTTTATTAGCAGAATTTCCTGTTTTTGAAGGAGAGAATGTTGTAATTCTTGATGTGGGGGCAAATATGGACGCAAAACCGGAACATCTATGGCAGTATGCCCTGATGGGTAAAGTTTATGCTCAGGAGGTTCTGGGTAAACGAAACCCCCGCATTGCACTTCTAAATATCGGTTCGGAGGAAAAGAAGGGAAATGCCCAAATCAAAAGGGCACATCAATTATTTAAAGAAAAGCAACAAATTAATTTTGTCGGTAATTTGGAAGCGATCGAGCTTTTTCAAAATAAGACCGATATATTTATTTGTGACGGTTTTGTGGGTAATGTTTTTTTAAAAGCTTTTGAGGGGATTGCCAGGGATATTTTCGCCTATTTAAAAAATGAATTTCAGAAGGATACGACTGTTTCCGCTGTACTTTTATCTTTTTTACAAAAACTTTATACCAGACTGGATGAATCGGAGTATGGAGGTTCAGTGCTGATTGGTGTTAACGGTATTTGTATCAAATGCCACGGCGCTTCCAGAGGGAAAGCAGTCAGCCAGGCATTGAAGCGTGCATACTTTTTTGCTGAAAAAAATACAAATCATAAAATTGAAATTGAATTGCAACAGAATTTAAAGGAGGGTTTTGAGTGAAAACCAGGAGAAGGGCCGGTATCGTATCAACGGGAAGAGCCCTCCCTGTGTGCAGGTTAACCAATTTTGACCTGGAATATATGGTAGAAACCAGTGATGAATGGATAACAGCCAGAACTGGAATTAGAGAAAGAAGAGTTATCACCGGAGCAGAAACAAACGCGAGTCTTTCTGAAACTGCGGCAAGGATAGCTCTGGAACGGGCTTGTTTGAAGCCGGAAGAGATCGATATGTTGATCGTGGCTACAGTAACTGCTGACCAGCTTCTGCCGTCTTCAGCCTGTTTAATCCAGGCAAGGCTCAATGCATACAAGGCAGCAGCTTTTGACCTGGCAGCAGGGTGTACTGGTTTTCTTTACGGGCTTACTATTGGCCAGCAGTTTATAGAAACCGGAGCGGCAAAAAACATTTTGATCATCGGGGTGGATACCCTTTCACCCATCGTAGACTGGACGGACCGAAATACTTGTATTCTTTTCGGCGACGGGGCGGGAGCGGTGGTTTTGCAGCAAGTTGAGGAGGACAGAGGAATACTGGCTTCCAAAATGTTCTCCGATGGAACAAAAGCGGAAATGCTTGATATTCCAGCTGGAGGGACCCGCCGACCGATCACAAGGAAGACACTGGAAGAAAGAGCACGCTATGTGAGAATGAACGGTCCGGAAATTTTTAAGTTTGCTGTTAAAATAATGGTGGAATCGACGGTTAATGTTTTGGAAATGTGCGGTAAAAAACCGGCGGATTTAGATTATATTGCTCCTCACCAGGCGAATATTCGTATTATTAATTTAGCCTGCAAAAAGCTGGGGCTGAAAGACGAGCAGGTATTAACAAATATACATCGCTATGGAAATATGTCTTCCGCATCAATCCCTGTTGTCCTGGATGAAGCTGTTGAGGCGGGGAAGATAAAGCAAGGGAACCTGCTTGCTCTGGTATCTTTTGGTGCCGGTTTGACCTGGGGCGCAACAGCTTTGAGATGGTAGACACATCCGGGTAAGCTGCCTGTTGTAGCCAGCAATTGCGAGGGATCAGGAAATGGTAAAATGTGCTTTTATTTTTCCGGGACAGGGGTCACAATATATTGGCATGGGAAAGGAACTGGCGAATATTTCTGCCTGTGCCAGAGAAATATTTGAAGAAGCAGACGATGTTCTTGGTTTTGGGGTAAG
>CAYQQF010000183.1:0-3678 GCA_964419485.1 uncultured Dethiobacter sp. | reverse complement strand
ATACAGTAATTTTTTAAATTTGCTTCATTGCCTCACTGTTTGATCATTTACCCCTATTTTACGTATGGAAGAGTCTTCGGCAAAAGAGATGTTGTTGTAGATAAGCAGTATATCTTTAAAACCGTACTGCTCAATATAGGGCCTAAGACCGGAGTTGAAATGGCGAAGGTCGATCATATGGATTTCATCATAGTGATTGGTTAAAAAAGGTACTAAAGAATTGGCGTAGGAGTCTTTGATAATGAGCAGTTTTTTGCCGTTTTCATTTTGCGCGGCAATCCGCACAAGCGCGTGGTTCCCGCCAAGGAAAACGGCATACTGGTCTTTTTTCAGCAGATATTCCCTTTCATACAGGCTCTCCGCGGTTCTTTTTTCATGTACGTATTCCACCCGGCAGGAAAGCTCTCTCTTTGGTATGAAGAGCTGAATAGTATCGGGCTGAATAAAACGGTGTCCGCTTTTGGAATAGAGGGTGCCGTAAAAATTGTCGCTGACCTGCTCAGTGGTAAAGTCATCCGGATCCAGGGCTGCATAACCCAGCACTGTCCCCGCTTCCCGGTAGGCATAATATGCTCCTTTTGATGTCCAGTGGTGATCGGTTTTATAATAGATGTATTCTTCTTTGTGCGCAGCAAGGGCATTACTGGTGTCGATAAAATGAATCCCGGGGAGAAGCTGTTCTTTAATCATCTCAAGCTGGTCGAATTGTTGCCGGGGTTCGGCAAACGGCGGGAGCTTGTCGTCCAAAATTTGTACGGAAGCCGGTGCCAAAAGGAAATAAACCTGTGCCGGAAGGGTTTCAGCAAACCGGTTGACAGCCGCGATATTTTCTCCTAATACGACCGTGTTCGGTTGCTCCGGCTTCTGCAGCAGGTAGCCTTTCCTGCCGAAATAGACGCCGTTGTTATCTCTTTTTTGCAGCAAGAGCTCCGCGGCGGATTTGATGCCGACCCACGTATCCCGCAAAATAAACTGGTCGGTCAGGTATTTTTCTGCGGCAAGGGAGAATTTGCCGGAGATGAGGTTATCCCAAGAGAAGAGAGGTTTTTGTTGCAGCATACGATTTTCCGTTGCTGAAAAATCCCGGTCAGGCAATATCACAAACAATAATGAAAAGACGGTCAGAAATGTGAGCATTGTTATGGTTAATATCCTGTTGAAAAGATTCAAAATATTTCACTCCTGCTGCTGTTTCTTTATTAAAAACGAAAATATAAAAACGGGTTATAGGTTGTATCAACCAGGTAAGCTGTGGAAAGGAGAAGCACCAACAAGCAGGATGCCGCTGCCGTTGTATAATAGAGCGCCGTCGATTTTTCAAGGAGCTTTAGTTTAACATTATGGATGAGTGGGGTGGCGGCAAGCAGGGCAATCAGAATTAACATGGCATGGGTATAACAATAGTAAATAGCCTGTTGGTCGAAAAAACCTCCCCCGCTCTGCCCAAACATGGCCTGCAGGTAGTGGATGCCTGAGGGGATGCTGTCAAAGGCAAACAATATCCAGCCCAGCAGTATCAGAAAAACGGCGTAAGCATGGCGGAGGAAGCGGGGGGCCAGGCGCAGCCGTTTTAAAAGGAAAGCTTTCTCCAGAGCGATAATAAAGCCGCAGTAAAGCCCCCAGAGGACAAAATTCCAGGCGGCTCCGTGCCACAATCCGGTCAGGAACCAGACGATAAACAGATTTCGGTAGAGCGCCGGCTGGCCGGAGCGGTTTCCTCCCAGGGGAATATAAACGTACTGCCTGAACCAGGTTCCCAGTGAGATATGCCAGCGCCGCCAAAATTCCGTCATGCTTTGGGAGATATAGGGGTAGTGGAAATTCTCCGGAAATGTAAAGCCGAACATTTTGCCGAGGCCGATTGCCATATCCGAATAACCGCTAAAATCAAAATAAATTTGCAGCGCAAAGGCAATGATCCCCAGCCAGGCTGTTAAAACAGGCAGTTCTGAGGCCGGTGCCCGCTGAATTTCTGCCCATAGCAGGCCCATATTGTTTGCAAGGAGCACTTTTTTGCCCAGTCCGGCCACAAACCTTCTTACCCCTTCCCCAAAATCGTCCAATCCCTCCATTCTCTGCACTAACTGTTCAGAAACCGTTTGGTAGCGGACAATCGGTCCTGCTATCAGTTGAGGAAAGAGGGAGATGTAAGTGCCGAAAGCAATGAAATTTTGCTGCGCAGGGGTATCTCTGCGGTAAACATCAATAATGTAGGAGAGCGCCTGAAAGGTATAAAAGGAGATGCCTATCGGCAGCGGCAGGCCGGGGCCCGCCAGCGATGTCCATAGAATACTGTTCAGGATCTGCAGCAGAAAGTCGCTGTACTTAAAAAAACACAGCAGTCCCGCATTAATAAAGATGGAGGAAAAAAGAGCTGGCCGGGCCATGTTGTGTTTCTTTTCATACCTGGATAGAAGAATGCCATGCGTATAGTTAACTATAGCGGAAAATAACATTATTAAAATATAGACGGGTTCTCCCCAGGCATAGAAAATTAAACTGGAGATAAACAGAATGAAATTCCTGCAACGGACCGGAACTAGATAGTAAACCGTCAGTATGAGCGGTAGAAAGACAAAAAGAAAAAATAAACTGCTGAAGACCATTGTATGCTGTCCCTTTTTTTGTGATAGCTTTCCTGCCTAATCATTGTTTCTTATTTAAAAGTTTGTTCAGCTCTGTTTTTGCTTTGTCATTATGGTCTGAAACACAAAGGATTACATATTTATTTTTAACAAAAAGAAAAGGATCTGTAAGCTTGGGTAATTCTGCCGGAAGATAATCCTCAAAAGCTGCTTTCTGGTCAGCGACCCGCTGCCAGACAGCAGCTTCTATTCTTTGCACAGCACCGTAATCGACAGCTTCAAAAACAGCTATCTCTTCAGCCGTAGCGCCGCTGCCCACATAAACTTTCTGTTTGACCGCGTCCTGTTCGGGAATTTGGTAAAGTACTGCGATCATATCGCCGCTGATCTCAGTCAGGGCGTCTTGAAAGGGGACCGCCTCCCGGAGTGTGTCGGCACATTCGTTGATATCCAGAGCAAGCTTATCATCTGGGTTGCTGCAGCCCGAAAGAGCCATGCAGACGACAAATAACGCCATCAGCACAAGTCCGCCACGCCTTTGCATTATTTCACCCCCCTTCCCTATTCAGCATGAAAAATCTCTCATCAACATAATGATGTTTGAGATAGTCCATCCACAGATCACAATAACTATTATTCATATGTATCCCGTCGGTGGACGCATCGCTGCAGAGATTTCCCTCCTGATCGCTGACACACTGGGCAACATCCAGGTAATAAAGGCTTTTCTCCGCGGCCATCTGCTTAATTAACTCGTTATACATGCTGATGTTAATATTGTTAAAAATTTCATCTTTTTGGGAACGTTCCTCCGAGACCGGGAGGATCGACTGGACATAGATCTGCGCCTCTGGCTCTATGTTTTGGATCTCTGCGATGACCTCAGCATATTTTTTGATGAATAGATCGCTGTAAACCCAGCCCAGCTCGTTGATGCCGAGCATGATATAGACCTTGTGAAATGGTTCCCTCTGTAAAGCTTCGAAAATGGTTATTTTTTGACCGCCCGCTGTTTTAACTACCTGTCTGGTAAAGATCGTATCCACTTTTAAGCCCTTGGAATGGTAATACGCGGCATTTTGCGGGCCGCTGT